>CBDUKI010000013.1:0-20161 GCA_965367765.1 uncultured Henriciella sp. | reverse complement strand
CGGCGGGTCGCGGCGACGCCGTAACAAATTCAACCGTGCCGACTTCCTCGAAGGGGACTCGGACGATCATCTGCTGCCGGAAGAAGCCGAGGACGAAATCGAAGCGGCCGTAGCCGAACAGGAAGAAAGTGGAGAAGAGCCCCGTGCTGAAGGCGACGACACAGGCGGACGCAAGCGCCGACGCCGTGGACGCCGCGGTGGACGCCGTCGGCGCCGTGATGGCGAGGCAATGGACCCAGGCGCACCGCCAAGCGATGGGGGAGCCTTGCTTGATGGCCTAGCCGCCAGCACGACCAATCTCCTGGGTGACGAGCCGAGCGAACTGCCAGAAGCTGCAGCCGGCGGCCTTGAGGCTGCTCCGGTTGCCATCCCGACAGCTGCCAAACCAGCCGAAACTGAATCTCCGAACGCTGAAATAAGCGATGTCGATGGTGACGCAGAGGATGGCGCGCGCAAGAAGCGACGTCGCCGCCGTCGGCGCAAACCGCGTGACGAGAATGCTGTTGACGCCGTTGCGGCTGATGAAAGTTCCGAAGACACCGCAGCGGCTGCGACCGAAGAGATTGAAGCCAAGCCGGAAGAAACCGTCACAGCCGAACCCGCCGATGAGGCCCCAAAGCCGAAACGAACCCGTCGCCGTAAATCGACAGCCAGCGAAGCGCCAGCTGAAGCGAGCAAACCTGCTGAAGATACGGTTGAGGCAACCGAAGCGGTGCCGGCGCCAACGGATGATGCCCCGATTGTCGCGCTAGAGCCCGCCAGCGCTCCAAAACCGATCACAACTGAACCTGTGCTCGAGACCAGCCAACCCGCCAAGAAGAAAAAACGCGGCTGGTGGTCTCGAAAATAAGCTGATGGCAGACGCGGGCAGGACGGCTGGAAGCCCACCTGCCCGTTCGCTATTCGCCAAGAACGCAATAGAACGAAAAAGTCGCTTGACGTCAGGCGAAGCTGAACCTATTTGACCCGTCGACAAGTAAGCGAGCTACGACGGGTCAAAAGCCGTCAGTACGAGTGAGCCCAACTGTCTTCACACTCAATGTCTATCAAGACTTTGCTTGCCGAGGATATTTGGATGACTCATCCCATGATCGCTGCTGCGACCCTTATTAAAAAAATCGATGTGGCTTTCGACACATCCTCCTTACTCGGGAATTTTGCCAAGGACGCCGATTACATGGCAGCCGTGGCTGAACTTAGTAGGCCGAGCGGGCTGTTTTAGAGCCCGTTATTTCCGTTGAGCCAAACGCCAAATATTGGCGCGTTTGACCCTGTTATTTGTGCGGCATCGCCGTTCATTTCGGATTTCCTGCCATGTTCAACCCAACCCCTTCGCGCCTCGCGCAACCCGCCCTCCTTCCTGACATTGACCGGCCTTTCGGCCTGCCAGCGTTCAGTTCAGTCGACGATGTCATCGCCAATTATAACGGCGATGATGCGATCTACGTGCTGTACCCGAAGACCATCGCCAATGCCGCTTCGGTCTTCCTGAACGGATTTCCGGGCAAGGTTCTGTATGCGGTCAAAGCTAATCCGCATCCGGCCGTGCTGCGCATTCTCTGGTCTTCCGGCATTCGCGGATTTGACGTGGCTTCGATTCGCGAGATCGACCTCGTACGCTCTATCTGCCCGGATGCCGAGCTCTACTTGATGAACCCGGTCAAGTCGCGCCGGACGATCAAGCATGCTTATGCCTGCGGCGTACGCCAGTTCTCATTCGACTGCCGTGACGAGCTGCAGAAGATCATCGCAGAGACCGATTTCGCCGATGACCTGCACCTGCACCTGCGCCTGCAACTGCCAAAATCTGGCAGCGCAGCCATGCCGCTGGATGGCAAGTACGGGGCGGGCTACAAGGACGCGCTGGTGCTGCTGCGCGAAGCACGCATGGTCGCGAACAGGCTCGGTGTATGCTTCCATGTCGGTAGCCAGTGCATGGATCCGGCAGACTATATCCGTACACTTTCCTGGGTACACGGCCTGATCGAGGATGCTGGTGTGGCCATCGAGAGCATTGATTGTGGCGGCGGATTTCCGGTTGCCTATCCGGGGCAGACACCACCGGAGATGGCGGCCTATTTTGCCCGCATTCGCAAGGCGATCGACATGTTCGGCTTTGATGAGATGGAAATTCTTGGTGAGCCTGGCCGGGCCCTGTGCGGCGAAGGCGGTTCCACCCTGGCCCGCGTTGAGCTTCGCAAGGGGAATGACCTCTACCTGAATGATGGCAGCTATGGCTCGATGTTCGATGCAGCCCAGTGCGCATGGAAATATCCGGTCAAGTTGCGCCGCGAAGGCCCAGCCAGTGACGAAACGACTGGCTACCGGTTCTTTGGCCCGACCTGTGACAGCCTGGACACCATGAATGGCCCGTTCGAGCTGCCTTCTGACGTGCGTGAAGGTGACTGGATCGAAATCTGCCACCTCGGTGCCTATGGGCAAGCCCTGGCTAGCAATTTCAATGGGTTCCAGTCCGAAACCACCGTGGCAGTGCTCGGATAGACAAACGCGACTTCACGTAGCTGATCACGGGCTTGCATCCCAAGAGCAGAAAGGTACTTAGTGGCCCCGACAGTTCTTTGGAGAAACGCGATGCGCGAAGTCGATCATTTTATTGGCGGCACCAAATTCACCGGCTCGACGGGCCGGTTTGGTGACATCTACAACCCGAATACAGGTGAGGTTCAGGCCCGCGTACAACTGGCTAGCGAAGTCGAAGTTGCGCAAGCCATCGAAAACGCCCAGGCAGCCTTCCCAGCCTGGGCGGCAACGAACCCGCAGCGCCGCGCGCGCATCATGTTCAACTTCAAGCGCCTGCTTGAAGAGAACATGGACGAACTGGCAGAGTTGCTTTCATCGGAACACGGCAAAGTGGTCGCTGATAGTCGCGGTGATGTTCAGCGCGGCATCGACGTGGTCGAGTTTGCCTGCGGTATCCCCCACCTGCAAAAAGGCGAATACACCGAGGGTGCCGGACCCGGCATCGACGTATACTCTATGCGCCAACCACTCGGCGTCGTCGCCGGGATCACGCCATTCAACTTCCCGGCAATGATCCCATGCTGGATGTTTGCGGTGGCGATTGCCTGCGGAAACACCTTTATTCTCAAACCATCCGAGAAGGACCCGTCAGTGCCGCTGCGCCTGGTCGAGTTGTTCAGGGAGGCGGGCGCGCCTGAAGGTGTGCTCAACATGGTCAACGGTGACAAGGCAGCCGTTGATACGCTGCTGACCCACCCTGACGTGAAAGCCATCAGCTTTGTAGGCTCATCAGACATTGCCCAATATGTCTACGCTACTGGCACGGCCCACGGCAAACGCGTCCAGGCCATGGGCGGGGCCAAGAACCACGGTATCATCATGCCAGACTGCAATATGGAACAGGCTGTAAAAGACATTGTCGGTGCAGCCTACGGTTCCGCCGGAGAACGCTGCATGGCGCTTCCCGTGGCCGTTACCGTCGGCCAGAAAACCGGTGATGAATTCGTCGAACGCATGCTGGACGCGGCCCGCGCCCTGAAGGTCGGGACTTCGACTGATGATGAAGCCCATTACGGTCCGGTTGTCTCTGCCGCCCACAAGGCCAAGATCGAAAGCTACATCCAGATGGGCGTCGATGAAGGTGCAGACCTGAAACTGGACGGACGCGGCCTGACAATGCAGGGCCATGAGAATGGCTATTTCATCGGGCCATCTTTGTTCGATCACGTGAAACCTGGCATGAAGTCCTATGAAGAAGAGATCTTTGGCCCCGTCCTACAGGTCGTGCGCGCTGAAACGCTTGAAGAGGCGGCTCGTCTTCCTTCCGACCACCAGTATGGCAACGGCACGGCTATCTTTACCTCGAACGGGCGTGTTGCCCGTGAGTTTGCTGCGCAGGTAAATGTCGGCATGGTCGGCGTGAACGTGCCAATCCCGGTGCCGGTGAGCTATCACACATTTGGCGGTTGGAAACGGTCTGCATTCGGCGACACAAACCAGCACGGCCCTGAAGGTGTGCGCTTCTGGACCAAGATCAAGACGGTGACCCAGCGCTGGCCGGAAGGCGATATCGGCGATCAGGCCTTCATCATCCCAACCATGGAATAGACCTGGCTAGTATCCCTGGCACTCGGGTGGCATGGACAGGTTGGCCACGCCGCCTGCAGACCTGCAGGTCGCGTCATGCTGGACTTTCAAGCCGGAATCAAACTCGCCCTGTGTGGCCGAAACACCGCGCCACATGGGAAATACGGCCATTGTATTGTCAGCCTCAAAACAGGTGAACCGACATTGGGCGCGCACGATTTCTACAGTTGAGATCGCCGGAACTTCGGCATTCCCTGGCTCTGCGGCTGCCTCGATCACAGGGGCCTGCTGCATGTCCACAATCGCAGGTGCCAAGTCGTCAGCAACCGTTCGAGGGGTCGCCACTTCCGCTTCGATGATCGGTTGCCGGTCATTTTGTCGTGGGTCCGGCATTGTTTCGACACTCGCCAATGCTGGCGCCGACTGCGGCGCAGTTGTGATTGACGGGGCTTCAGAGACAACTGGCCTTTCTGACACACGTGCTGGAGGGACCACACTGCGGAATTCGAAGGCTTTCACGTAAATGTCGGTATCCTCGAAACGCGCCGGTAGAAGGCTGCCGGCAACCAGGAATTTGCCGTTTCCAGATTCGCTGATGGCATCGACCGTACTGAGCCCCGGCAAAGACATACTGGCCTCACCTGTGACGATCCCATCACGTCCGCGCTTCTCAATCCACATATCAACGCGCTCAACCCCCAGGTCATACGAAATCGCGACGACAGCATCGCCATCAGAACCTGACATCAAATTGCTATCACTGAACAATTTTGCTTCTGGCAACAACACATCCCAGGCAACACTCCCGGATGGGGCGACATGTGTAAGCGAGGGATATGCCCCTGTCGTCAGCAGATAAGCCCCGCCGAAACCGTTTGAGACAAGACCGGAAAGCCTCCCGCTCTGATCAATCTCGAATGGTGTTGTCCAGACATCCTGACCATTCTCATCAATCCGTTTCAGGGCATGGCTGGCCCCCTCGCCTGCCGCGTCTGTACGATAAGCTAGCATGACCGATCCATCAGGATTGGCAGCGAGTATTGCATCCGGCCGGGCCGCATCCGCGGCAAAGGAACGGTGCCATAACAGGTTGCCATTCATGTCGAGATACAGCGCGTTGATACGATCAGCCTGTTCTGCCGGGCCGACAAAGGCGGTCCCCCTGTCAGTTGTGACTACTGAAATATCTGCCAAATGGCCAGGTGCCACACTCAATGAACGGGTCCATTCTGCCTCTCCTGTCGCGGTCAGCCCGGTCAGGGAAATATCGCGGTCTGCCTGCATGGCCGAGACGAAACGGCCATCATCAAGCCGGGAGATATCCAGCCGATCAATTCCAGCCGCATCGTGGCGGAATAACTCGCTCACGGTCCCATTCGGGGCGATGTCGACGAAGCTCAATCGATCATCCTTATTCAAACCAGTATCATGCAATCGGACGAACGCCGTCATCATTCCATCCGCGCGAGCATTCAAGGACACCAGTTCGTCCGGGGCTTGAGAACCAAGGCTGGCCACGAGGCGTTCTCGCCCAACCCTTGAGGACATGCCTTGCGGAGCCGGAACCGTGACCATGGCTGAGCTCATAAGCGCCGGAGTTGTATTGCCGGCATAGGCATTGCCGCGCATGGCATACCCAGCAACGAAGCCCACCATCAAGATCGCGAGCAGAAAGCCACAAGTCGCCAGCAGGGTCTTGCCCGTCAACGACTCCTCATCGACACTGGCAGCAACGGCTCGACGTGAGTGGACGAGAGCCGGATCTCGTTCAACCTCATTGGGTGCGCGCCAATTTCGGTAGCCCAGGGATGGATCACTTGATCGTCCCTCGCGCCCCTCAATCGTCTTGTCTGTTTCGTTCATGCCACGCACCAATCAATATACACTTCGTTAACCTATCAAAACCACCTGTCGCACGCAATGAGACACCGGCGCCGGGCCCATCGCGAAACCGCATTTGTCGATTGCGGACCTCGAAAGCGAGCAGGAAGTGGCTATTTTTCATGCAGGTGCTGCAAATAGCAGGCCAAATTTCCAGGAAGAAACTTGAATGTCACAACCGTATTTTTCTGAATGATTTCAAAGAGTGGTGCGGATGGAGGGACTTGAACCCCCACGGGTCGCCCCGCCAGAACCTAAATCTGGTGCGTCTACCAATTTCGCCACATCCGCACGTCTGAATTCGTGGCTCTAGCGGCCGGAGCCACGACACTCAAGCCCAATCTTGCAAAAAGCCTGCAAAAGCACAGTGCCAACACGTGGACACAGGCGCTGACCTGCCCTATAGACCGCCGTTTCGGACTTATGAAACTGCTTTCCAGCTCGGGTTGACCGCAAATAACATCGCCCAAGCCACGGACGCTACAAGGAATGACCACGATGGAATGTGTCGAAACTTCAGAAGGCCTGAGCCGCATGTACAAAGTCAGCGTGCCGGCAGCTGATCTGGAACAACGCCTGGCTGAACGGATTGAGGAAATCCGCCCACAAATGAACCTGAAGGGCTTCCGCCCTGGAAAGGTGCCTGCTTCACACGTTCGCCGCATGTTCGGGAAGTCGATCATGGGCGAAGTCGTCGAAGCCCTGGTCAAGGAAACCAGTGCCAAGGCCATCGAAGACGCCGATATTCGTCCTGCTGGCCAGCCAGAAATGCATATGGAAAGCGACATGGAAGAGGTCCTCGATGGCAAGGCCGACCTCGCTTATCACATGCATGTCGATGTCATGCCGGACTTCGAACCGGTCGACATTAAGAAGCTGACCATCAAGAAGCCGGTTGCCGAGATGACTGAGGACGTTCTGAATGAGCGTCTTGGCCAGATTGCTGAAGCCAATCAGAAATACGACAAGCGCGCGAAAACCGCCAAGGCCCGCGAAGACGATGCGGTGGTGATCGATTTTCTCGGCAAGATTGACGGCGAAGCCTTCGAAGGCGGTAGCGCCGAGGGTCACACGCTGGTGCTGGGTTCGAACTCATTCATTCCGGGTTTCGAGGATCAGTTGATCGGTGCCAAGGCCGAGGACCAGCGCGACGTGACGGTCACCTTCCCTGAGGCGTACCAGGCTGAGCATCTCGCCGGGAAAGAAGCCGTGTTCGAAGTCACCGTTCACGAAGTCCGCGCGCCGAAGACCCCGGACATTGATGAAGATTTCGCCAAGGGCCTCGGCCTGGAATCGCTAGAGAAGCTTAAGGAAATTGTCTCTGAACAGCTCCAGAAGGAGTACGACACGGCCTCCCGCGCTAAAGCGAAACGTAGCCTGCTCGATGCATTGGACGACAAGCACGATTTCGAGCTGCCGCCGAAGATGCTGGAAGCCGAGTTCGACCAGATCTGGCAGCAGCTGCAGGCCGAGATGGATGCGGGTCGCACCGCCGAGGAAGACAAGGACAAGTCTGAAGACGAGCTGAAGGAAGAGTATCGCAAGATCGCTGAGCGCCGCGTGCGCCTTGGTCTCGTCCTGGCTGAAATCGGTCGCAAGGCCGAACTGACCATCGATGAATCAGAAGTCCAGCAGGCGCTGATCAACGAAGCCCGTAACTTCCCGGGCCAGGAGCGCCAGGTCATCGAATTCTTCCAGAGCAATGAGAACGCCATGGCTCAATTGCGTGCGCCGATCTACGAAGACAAGGTTGTCGACCACATCCTTGAGACGGCCAAGATCAAGGAAGAAACCGTCAGCGCCGAGGAGCTGCTGAAGGAAGACGACGAATAGTCTGACCCCACAAGACAATAGAAAAGCCCCGCAACTTGCGGGGCTTTTTTATGCTTCACCCTGGACCCGGCCAGCGAAATCCGCACCGCTGCCATCGGCGATCAGATCCGGCGGAACCGGTATAGGCTGCTCGACAAATGGGGCCTCGTCCGAAATCTCGATAGTCTGCTTGACCGGCGTACCCGCGATCAGGGCTTCGAGGCGATAACGTCCTGGTGCAACCCCCTCAAATCCGTACTGCCCGAAAGAAGCGGTCTGCAGGATCAACGGCTCACCGCCGGCTTCAGGCACCAAGCGGATCCATTGGCCTTCAAGCCGCATTTCGCCTGGATCGGTCTGGCCATTGGCATTGCTATCAACGAAGACCGAACCACGAACCTGACCGGACAGGATAATCGGGATCTCAACATCCGTCCGGCGACCATCAGCAATCGTCACCCGCGGTTCCGCATCAACCGGCACCATATAGCCCAGCGGCAAGCTGCGCTTGTTGACGGCCAGGACATAAAGCCCCTGCTTGACGTTCTGGATGGTAAACTTGCCGTCATTCGTAGCATTCAGGCCAAGGCCAGCCCCGCGAACGGAGACGCGGACACCACCAATACCTGGTTCATCCTCTTGTCGGATGCCATCGCGGTTGCGATCAAGATAGACTTGGCCGACCAGAACGCCCTTACCCTCGTCAGGCAGGCGGTGGCGGCGTGGCTCGTTGAAGTTCACAACCCCACGTAGCGCAATTGACAGGTCATTATTGCCTTCAAAATCATCAGTGTAGATCGCGGCGAGCTCGACATTGCGCGCAACACGGTAGCGAGCTTGCAGGTTGCCATAGAAGCGCGTGGCTGCCTCTTCGGCATCAAAGTCAGACAGGGCCGAGAAACGAGCCGTCAGGTTCAGGCGGTCGCCAAGGGAACGTCCGGCGTCGAAAGCAACGCTCGCACCGGCATTGAGCTTGGTCTTGTCGCCATTCCAGTGCATCGTTGCGGTTGGCGCGAAGGTGATATTGGCGCCCTTCTTGAAGCCTTTGCGGATCGGGTTGCCGATGACGCTTGCAACCAGTTGCTCGGATCGTGGTGCTTCGCTGGCTTCGGTGTTGACATAGGACGCCGTGACCGAGCCCCAATCGAAGCGCTGGATCGCCCGCATGCGCACACTGGTCGTTTCTGTCTCGACACCTGCCAGATCTTCATCAGTCTGTGTCAGGGATGCCGAAACAATTGGGCCACCCTCGCCAATTTGCCCGCCCATGCTCAAAGTCCCGGCATTGACGGTGCTATCGGTATCGCCGCCTTGCTGGACGGTGGACAGGTTTGCGCCCAGCGACACCTGGTTCAAGGCACCCCAAGGCTCGGCGCTGCGCCAATAAGCTCCGCCTGCAACGGCTGTGCGGGCACCAACACGGCGATCAAAAACGCCCGCAAACTCATCAGACTGCGCGCCTGAGAGGAATTTTTCACCATCATAGGCCGTTGTCGCCACGAGCCCGAGCTGTTCTGTCACAGCATAGTTGGCAGTAGCGCGCACGCGAACATCTGCGCCGCTATTATCGCCCGAAAACGCACCGACATCGGCAGAGACATAAGCTGATTGCATGCCCGTTGGCTGGTTACCGAAATCAAACCGCTTTTGACCGCCCACCACGACTTTTCCAGTGTCCCCATCCTCTGATACGCTGGCAGAAATACCGATGTCCTGCGAACGGTCCTGTGAAATGAGGCGAGCGCCACCGGCAAATCCACCAAATTCTGGCACTGCCAACGTCTCGTTCTCAATACTGGCCCCGGTCAGCGGCACACCGGCGGCAATCGCGATAATCGTACCTGATGGTTTCTGCGTGCGCCACGAGGCTCCGCGGATACGCGATTCACCAATTCCGGCGAATTCGCGATAGGTGGCGTTATAGTCACCTACGGTACCGGCCCAGCCTTCCAGCGATTGAATATCGACAGAGGCCCAGGCTGGTTGAGAAGACGAGAGCTGGTCCAAACCACCATTGGTCTCAAGGCGAGCACGTGAATTGTAGCCGCTCCAGTGGCTGTCAAATTCAAGTTTCAACGGCCCACGGTCACTCAGCTCATAACGTAATGCTTCCGGTGTGAACGGCGTGTCGCGCACCTCGTCAGTCACCGCCATACCAGGCAAGGCCGTGCTGTTCAGACGCTCATCAAGGTTGACTTCGACGCGATTTGACCCCGGTGCCAGCTTGATATGAGTGCCTGTCAGGGTTTCGACGGCTGCAAATGGCAACAAGAGCGTGTCCTGTTCGGCAAATTGCATGTCTGGTGTGACACCGCGGGGTGTGCCGTTTACCGAAACCAGGCCAGTGGCCAGCTCAAGCTCGATTTCGGCCTGATCCTGTGTGCGACGAACCGCAATCAAGCCGCCACGGCGTTCCAGCGTATGGCCAAGAGCGTCAATGATAGGCTCCAGCGGAACCAGCAGAACCGGCCCAATTGTACGGGCATCATTACCAAACGTATCAACCGGCGCACCAGACACCCAGACTTCCAGACCAAACTGCGGTTTGAGTTGCTTATCCAGGGTGAGGACAGTGCGTCCCTGGGCATCCGTCGATACATGTGTGCCGGTCATGACCGATACAGCATTCATGTTGATCCAGTGATCAGCGACATCGCGCGGTACGAAACCTGGCAACTTGCCCAGGACTATACGGTTTGAGCGCACCTTGCCGTCAGCCATGTCGATGGTCATGAAAACGCCGTCCTGAAAACGCGCATACCCCAGCATCGTGTCCTGTGTTTCGACCTTGCTGCGCAGTGGAACAGCGATATCGCTCAGTTCGTACAGGCGCTCATCATTTTCAGCGAGCATGGTGCGCACCGACGTCACTTCGCCTTCAACGACCACATCGAGATATTCGATAGATGAGGCCGCTTCAGGTGCGCTTTCAACCGGGGCGGATGGGTCAATCGGTGTAACAACTTCTGCAGCCTCGGCACGCTCAGCCGCCTTCTTCAGCTCCAGACCCTCCACAGCCGCCTCTGCTGGTGCAGCAGGCGCAACAGTTTGGGCCTGCGCCAGAACTGAAGACGCAAGGCAAACGGCAATTGCCGCAGCGGAGAGGACGGAACGCAAACGCATGGGAAGCCCCGTAGGGCACCTCTATCAGCCCAGGAGGCTGATTGCTCCGAAGCCAACCAGGGCCTTACGACCCGAGCACAGCTCGCATTCCGACTTTTGAAGATGTGACCATGCCACAAGCGCCAGATCCAGCTGATCCGCCTGCTTGGCCATGGCCGGAACCACCGTTCTTACGGTTGGTTCGGCATTCGCCCAGTTCATTTTTACTCACCATCAGTGTTTTTTATTATGAGCTGAACCTAGACGGTGGTGGTTAATATCCGGCTTAAATCCCGGGAAATGCGGGGTTTTGTGCATGATTTCCGTTTTTTCCCTCTGCGCCCTTAACGTCAGAGACAATCTGACCTATTCAAGCACTAACAAACCCACCTAGAATAACCTTCGAAGCAACCGCTAACGGGCCGTTTTATAATGACTTTTTCAAAATCCATGTTCGTCGGCATTCTTGCCGTTTCTGTCCTCACAGCTTGCGGAGGCGGCGATACACCAGATTCCGACGCGCCTGAAAATATCGTTGAAATACCAGAACTTAACACGGAATCATCAAGCAATGTCGAGGCAACGCCGGTCGCAGCACCAGCCGAAACCGAGGCCACGGAGAACCCGTTCTCAACCCTGCCAGCCCCCTATAATGAGGCAAATTATTCTCGTGGGCGCTCGACCTTCAAGCTTTGCCAGTCGTGCCACACCCTGACAGAAGGCGGACCAAATCTGGTTGGGCCTAACCTTTACGGCCTGTTTGGTCGTCAGGTTGGTTCAGTAGAAGGGTTCTCTTATTCCAGTGCGGTACAGGGCGCGGATTTCACCTGGAGCCCCGAAAAGTTGAACGAGTGGCTGACCAGCCCGCGCGATTTCCTGCCTGGCAATAATATGAGTTTTGCCGGTGTCCGCAAACCATCAGACCGGGATAACGTGATCGCCTACATCATGCTGGAAACCGGTTACGCGCCGGTCGAGTAATCTGGAATTAGGATCACATCAGGCCGCGCCTTTCACCGAAGGGCGCGGCTTAGTACTTTTTCGCAAATGATACGAAGATGCTTTCTTCTTCGAACTGCCCACCCATTTCCTGACGATAACCGATAGAGGCCTCAAACGCTGCAGCCTTCCAAAGGAACTCGGTCTGCAATTTATCCGAGCGGGCATTCAGGTTTCCGCGTTCGATCCAAACCTGAGAGACAGACCAGATGTTACGGGTTAGCTTCTGGCCGAGCCCATACTCGAAGCGCTCACGCCGGCAGCCATCATGGAAGCGCCCGGCCACTTCCGCAAATGTGAAGGTCTCAGTCTTCTGCCAGGTGCCACTCCAGGCAACACCTGCGCGGGTCTCAGCGCCAAGCGTCTCACACCCGTTGGCCCCGCCAATGGCTTCGCCTTGCAAGGCACCGATCTCGACCGCGCCGAGCCAGCCACCTGACTGAAACACCTGGCGCCTGGCCGTCGCGCGCCAGCCTTGACGATTGAAATCACTCGCCGCCTGCTCAAAGGCAACGCCCTCAAGCTTGGCGGTCACAGTCCATGCATCGGTCAGGCCATATTCGCCATAGGCATCGCCGCGCCAGGCCGAAAGGCCCTCAACTTCTTCCGAGGCAAGGGCAACCCGCGCATACAGACCGCCCTCTTCCTGAATCCAAGGCGCTGCCAAGGCCGAAGGCCAAGGCAGCACAAGGATAAGTATCAAGATTGCCCCTCTCACACGGATGACCCTAGACGGATCACCCGATTAGCGGAAGAGGCTCCCTAGAAAATCAGAGCTGGAAGCGGATCTGGTCGGACCAGAAGCGCTCGAGGCGCGAAACCGTCTTGTTCAGCTGACTGAGATCATCAGGGCGCACACTGGCTGTCGGCTCAAGTGCAGATGCCTGGCGATCAAATAGCCCCTGAACACGGGCGCGAACCTTGAGGCCACGCTCTGTCAACTTGAGGCGCACCGTCCGCTTGTCAGCCTTGGACCGGTTTTGAACCAGATAGCCACCTTCTTGCAGCTTTTTGACGTTATATGACAGGCTCGTGCCTGCAAAAGCGCCGCGAGACCGCAGTGTCGAGGCCGGGGTTTCACCCTCGCCAATTTCGTAAAGCAGAAGCGCTTGAACGCCGGTCAGGTGGCGCTCGCCACCACGCTCGAGATCATCTTTCACGACATCGTGGAGGCGGCGGTGGGCCTGCTCCAGCAAGGAAAGAGATTTCACGAACGACTCACCAAGAGTCATGTTTTCAGTCACGGCTGCCGCCGCGTTGTAAGTCATTGTCATCACCATCACCACTCAACTTTTGTTGTAGTTTCAACAGAGTTACAGCAATGATCCTGATATTTCGTTAAACAACACCCTTCCCGAAGTAGAGTTCGTTAACAGATAAGGCGAAAACGTTACATTTCTTGGCCGAAATGGCTTGAGTTGCCGGATTCAGCTGCCAAGCGGCGTTCCACGCGCCGCCCAGGCGTTTACCTCACCATCCGCCACAGCCATGACGGCTTTCCAGCCATCGCTTAGCCGGCTGAGCACATAGGCAGCCTTCCACTCAACGATAACAATGCCTTCAGGCGTCAGCATGCGGTCCGCAACCGTCATCGAGGCTGTATCGGGGCCCATGGAAAGACAATCCAGCAATGTGCGTTTCGCCGACGCTACGTTCTGGGTTTTGTAGAACCCAAGTAAAGCATCAGTATTCATATTGAAGTGTTCGCTCGACTTGAACGTCAGGACGCGTTCGCCCTGAACGATCAATGCCGGGAACCGCCAGTGAGCCGAGATCGCTGGCGCGTCATATGCGCTGAAAGCTGTCACATAGGACTGACACCAGAGGGACAGCTCATGGCGCAGATCAGTCAAAGCTCAGCTCATTCTCGCCCAGCGCTTCGAAGTAACGCGCGACATCCGCATCGCTGACAGCCTCCAACGTGGCCGGCGACCATTTCGGTGCGTGATCCTTTTCGATGATGACGGCGCGAACACCTTCCAGGAAGTCCGGCGACTGTACCTTGCGCCAGCCGATTCGATATTCCATCGCCATGTTTTCCTCAAAGGTCTTGCACATCCCGCCTTCACGCACCTGACGCAGGGCGACCTTCACTGTCTCGGGGGATTTTTGCGCGATGGTGTCAGCCTGTTTTCTGGCCCAGTCCGACCCGCTGGCGTTCAAGGCTGCAACCATATCTTCGGCGCGGTCACCGCTGAAGCAAGCGTTGATCTCATCCATGTGCGGCTCAAAACTGCCTTCGCTGATCGGTTCGCTGAACGACGCCAGCAGGGCTTCAAGCCTTGCCGGGGCGTCCATACCCCAGTCTGCGCTCTGGATCGCCGATTTCAGATCCGCGAGCTTCTCTGAGGGGACGTAATGCGTCGCCACACCCGCTGCCAGCACATCGCCCCCCTTCAAGCGAGCCCCTGTCAGCGCCAGCCAGGTGCCCAACTCACCCCGCAGGCGCGGCAAGAACCAACCGCCGCCAACATCCGGAAACAATCCGATCCCGGTTTCGGGCATGGCAAACAGGGTCCGTTCGGTTGCGACGCGATAATCACCGTGCACAGACAGTCCAACACCGCCGCCCATAGTCACACCATCCATCAGTGCGAGATAAGGCTTCGGAAAGGCCTTGATCGCCGCATTCATGCGGTATTCCTCTGCGAAAAAGGCGCGCGCTTCGGCCCCATCCGCCTTGCCGCTATTGGCAAGCATGGCAATGTCACCGCCCGCACAGAAACCGCGTGTGCCTTCCTCATGGTCGATCATGACCAGTTTAACAGCGCCATCCCCTCGCCACGTTTCCAGCGCGGACAGAATAGCCTGGCACATTGGCAGATTGAGCGCATGGAGCGCTTCGGGGCGATTAAGCGTGATATGGCCAACGCCACCATGCACGCGCGTATTTACAGTATCAGTCATGCCGATTGCGTTAGCCGCTCATCGGCTGGCGATCAATGGCCCGAACCGAAGATACCTGTGCGCACGCCATAATCGGCCGCCAATGCATAATCAGGGTCGTCATCGGAATCGATCATCAGCTGGCCAGCCCGGGTCAGCAATTGGTGGCAATCGCGTGACAGATGGCGCAAGCGCAACGTCTTGCCGACTGCCTGATACTTCGCCGCCAGGTCTTCGATGGCCTGCAGGGCAGACTGGTCAACGACGCGCGAGCGCATGAAATCGACGATTACCACGTCTGGATCCTCATCGAAATGGAACAGTTCGGCAAAGCCATCAGTGGACCCGAAGAAGAGCGGGCCTTCAATCTCGTAAACGGTCGCGCCGGGCGTACGCACACTGTCGCGCTGCAGAACACGGATACGCTTGGCATTGTTCCAGGCGTATGCAAGCGCAGACACGATGACGCCGACGACAACCGCGACAGCGAGGTCTTTCCAGACGGTAACCCCCGTCACCAGGATGATGACGAAGGCATCAGTCATCGGGATTTTCGACATGATGCGAAGGCTCTGCCAGGCAAACGTGCCGATCACGACCATGAACATGACGCCGACCAGGGCTGCGAGCGGGATTTTCTGGATCAGGCTTGAGCCAATCAAGATGAAGGCCAGCAAGAACAAAGCGGCGGAGATGCCAGACAAACGCGTGCGCCCGCCCGATTTCACATTGATCATCGACTGGCCGATCATCGCGCAACCACCCATGCCACCGAAGAAACCCGTAACAATGTTCGCCGTGCCCTGGGCAACGCACTCCTGAGATGCCCCGCCGCGCTGATTGGTGATCTCGCCAACCAGGTTGAGCGTCAGCAGGCTTTCAATCAGGCCGATGGCGGCAAGCACGATGGCGTAGGGAAAGATGATCGAGATGGTATCCATATTCAGTGGAACAGTCGGAATATGCACTTGCGGCAGGCCACCCTTGATGTCTGCCAGGTCACCCACAAGAGGCGTATCCAGCCCGAAACCGATGACAAGCGCCGCAACGACGCCAATCCCTGCCAGCGGCGCGGGGATCGCCTTGGTCAGCTTTGGCAGGCCCCAAATGACCAGCATGGTCAGCGCGATGAGGGACAGCATGAGCGTCATTTCACCCATGGGCAGCCATTGTCCGTTGGGCAGGAAACCGTGCCCATCATGGGTCGCTGTCCCAGGCACCTGGAACTGGCCAAGCTGCGCCAGGAAGATGACGATGGCCAGGCCGTTGACGAAACCAAGCATAACCGGGTGTGGCACCAGACGAATGAACTTGCCGAGCCTGAACACCCCTGCCCCGACCTGCAATATCCCCATCAGAACCACCGTGGCGAACAGGTATTCGACACCGTGCTGGGCAACCAACGAGACCATGACGACAGCCAGAGCCCCCGTCGCCCCGGAGATCATGCCAGGCCGGCCGCCGATCAGCGCCGTAATCAGGCCAACAAGAAATGCCGCATAAAGTCCAACCAGCGGCTCGACCCCAGCTACAAAGGCGAAGGCCACAGCTTCGGGCACCAGTGCCAGCGCGACGGTCAAACCGGCGAGCAGCTCGATCTTGATCCGGTTCGGCGTGAACGTGGCTTTACGTGCGTCGGCCCAGTTCGAAAGGTTGAGCCGGTTGGCATATTCGGAAAGTGCGGATCGCGCCATAATCGCTGGCCTTCGTGGAACTGTTGGAATTCAAGCGCGGTTTAGGCCAATTCACCGAAGCAAACCACCCCGGCCTGCACCGGACATGGCAGGTATCCGGTTTCAGAGTGGCTTCAAGGTCCGCCCATCGAGGCCAGCCATACGACAGACTTCCATCCACTCATCGGGTTTGACCGGCTGTACCGAGAGGCGCATCGACGTGACCAGAGACATGTCAGCAAGTTTCTCGTTCGCCTTCACGGCTTTGAGTGTAACAGGATGAGGCACATCACAGACAGCCTTGATATCCACGCACTCCCATCGCTCATCATCAGTTGTTGAATCCGGGTGGGCTTCGGCGCATACCTCGACGATGCCGACCACTTCAAGACCTTCATTGGAGTGGTAGAAAAAGCCGAGATCCCCCAGCTTCATATCGCGCATGAAATTGCGGGCCTGATAATTGCGCACACCGTCCCATTCTTCGCCGACCTCACCCTTGGCCTTTTGCTGGTCCCAGCCCCATTTGAACGGTTCTGACTTGAACAGCCAGTATTTCATCACTGCAGCTCCCGTTGATCTTCATCAGACCAGTTAGGATGCTTCGGCGCCATCGTCCATGACAGGCTGGTCTTTTCCGTCAGTTCGCCGCAACCGGCCCCGAGCTGAGCGCGCTTTGCCAGCGGCCGGCACGAGGTTGCCGGCAAGTCCCAGACCATAGGCGGGCATGTTACCGTAAATGCATTCATACTGCCCGTCCTTGATCAGGTATGTTTCATGCCAGATGCCAACATCGCCGTTCACGCCAATCGCCTTGTTGAAGGCCTGCCAGGCCGGTAGATGCTCGGCGTTGCGGTCCACGGCATATTCGTGCAAGTGTTCAAAACTGCGCCAGTACTGGACCACCATTGCTGACCCAAAGCCGAAATGGGACCGAGCATGCAAGAGACCAAGATCCGGATTCTGTATCAGTTCGACGATCATCCTGGGCATCGAACGGGCGACAGGCAACCATTTCCACACCTTCCACCACTTGTTTGCACGAAACCCAATCAGGAAGACGACAAAATCGCCCTCGATCTCAGATGTCATGCGCTCCTGGTAAATCCTGGCCATGGCCTACCTCTCATGAATCGCGATCCCGGTGTCGCCACTTACCGTTTACAGTAAATGATGGAACCATTCCAGCTTCATCCCTCCTCGTACATTATACTCGGCCTGGTCGAACGCATGGGCCAGGCGACACCGTATGAGCTCAAGGCCCAGGCAGATGAAGGAGTTGGTCATTTCTGGAGTTTCTCACGCGCCATCCTCTACAAGGAGCCCGCGCGGCTGGAAAAGCTTGGCCTGCTCCATGCCTCACAAGAACAGACCGGTCGTCGCAGAATAAATTACGCGATCACCAAAAAGGGACGACAAGCCCTGAGCGACTGGCTTAACGATCCAGTCGACAGCGAAACGGAAATCCGCGACCTCGGCCTGTTAAAACTGTTCTTCGCTGCCTCGGGTTCATTAGCAGCCCTGAATCATTTGATCCAAGGCAAGATAACTGCTCATTCTGAACGCTTGGCAAACTACCGGGCCATCAAGCAGACGATAAAACCGGAAGGCGATGCACTCTATAGCCTGGCAGCACTTGAAATGGGTCTTCGTTTCGAAGCGATGTCCGTGGCCTTCTGGACCGACATGGCCAAGCGTAAGATAAAACTGCCTGACTAAGCCACTAAGCGGCCTCGCGACACGCTGCACCAATCAGTGGCTCCAGCTCCTGCCACGCCTTGTAGGCCCGCACAGGCCGCTTGGCCCCGAGCCAGGCATCTTCGAAAGCCTCCCGAACACCCGGATCGCGCAAGATTGGCAGCAAGGGGTCAAGACAAACCCGGATCGTGAAAACGACGGCCCCAGTCTCCTCTAGCTTTCGGATGGTCTGGCGTTCAACTCGTAAGTACAAGTCACCGATTGTACACCCAGCCGGGTTGGGACGTTCGGGTGTAAAGCGTTCCCCTGTGACTTGCACAGTCCAATTGAAACGCTCCAGCACGATGCCCGGCTGTAAGCCAGAAAACACCCGGCCAATGCGCCCGGCCAGCTCCGGATCACCGCCCGGCACCGGGCCGTGTAGCCCGCCAAGATCCAGTCCGACACGCTCCGGCAAGGTCCAGAAAGTGGGGGCGCATAGCACACCCGCCATCAAGCGCCAGTCATTGGGACGGTCTGAGTCCAGAATGATGAGATCATCCGAGACCAGAGACGCCGCCGACATCAGGGCATTTGGCCAGCCATTCTCCAGCAGGCGCGGGACATGGCCCTGCACCAAGTCCAGCAATTCCTGTGCTGGCGCACTATCCATTTCGCCGCCGGACACCTTTTCAGGCGCGTGAAGCATAAGTGTGTGCTTGGAGGCCAACCATGCATCTGCTTCCGTATCAGGAAGCAGCCATTTATCACCCGAGATTGGTTTCAGGTTTGGCAGAAAGTCCGGCGCACCGTCGAGGAAAGGAAGATAAGGTGGGCGCTGCGCCACTTCAGAGAGCACTGGCTTTTCCCCATGATACGAACCCGGCAATCTTTGGTGTGCTCGGCATATACATGGTGTGTTCTTCATCGACACGAAAACCGCCCGCTTCAAGCATTTGGTGCGTATTGCGGGTCAAGTGACAGCCCCCGGCCAGGGCCTTCCACACGGGCTCGATCCGGCGCTGCCATTTCGCGATACTTTCGTCTGGTGCCAGCCCATGCTCGGAAAACAGGATCCGCCCATCCGGTTTCAGGACACGCCGTAACTCGGATAGCGTGCCCTCCCAGTCAGGGATCGTACACAGCACGAAGGTGATAATGGCCGTATCGATCGACGCATCGTCCAAAGGCACAGCTTCGGCACCGGCCTCGTGAAACTGTGTTCGCCCCTCAAGCACGTGCCCCTGCATGGCTCGCCGGGCGCGCTTGATCATGCCGCCTGAAGGTTCCAGCGCATGCAGTTGCTCGACCTTGTCGGGGTCATAGAAGTCGAAATTTGTGCCAGACCCGCAACCCAGTTCCAGCACCACGCCTTCCGCCTGCGGGACAACCATCTGCCGCTGGCGCATGATCGGCTTAGCCGAACAGGCACACCCGATCAGCGGGGGCACGACATATTTATCCCACAAGCCGAACATGGCTATTCTCCCGAGTTCAGCGCCTTGCGCGCCGCGGCATTGCCCGGCTCGACCACCAGAGCGCTCTGCGTGATCTTGACCGTGTATTCCAGCTTGTCAGCCATCGGAAAATAAACCGCCGAACCGAATGGCGCTGACCCTTTGCCATCCTTCGACATCAGCGGCCCAGCGCTCACGAGCGCATCATCGGCTCCCTCGCCTTCTTCATCTTGCAGGACAGCATCCGGTTCCTGTTCGCCGGAATACTTGACCAGCAAGCCATACACATCCAGGCCCGTCTGCTCATGCAGGCGGATGCCGTAGGAGACCGCTTGAGACACTGTTTCAGCATTGTAGCGATTGGATAGGCGGCTCTCCATCATCTCCAGGCGATAGAGGCTGTCATAGCCCAGAAGCTGTTCCATCGGGGCAAAGCGAATGACCCGTGCGCTGAGCTGGAACTGGTCGCCGACAAAGCCGGTTTCGCGAACGAGCTTACCGTCTTCCAGCTCCAGATTGACCGTGTAAGTGTCTTCACTACCGGCGACTTTCTCGAAGCTAATTTCAGCAACGATACGCTCTTTTGTGAGACGCTTGTAGGTCTGT
>CBDUKI010000012.1:0-20253 GCA_965367765.1 uncultured Henriciella sp. | reverse complement strand
GACGGATAACCGTCAGCGCAGGTGCTTAATAACGAGTACGACTGTTGGACGCATTGTGCGCTTCCTCCCAAACATTCAGCCAGAGGCATATATTACCCCTGCTGGGACGTCAACTCCCGAAAAAGGGCAAAAATCACCCGCAAACGATCTTCCAGCGACATGGACGGTACACGCGGCCAGAACGGGAACTGGCGGCCAATCCACGTGAATTGGCGCTTGGCATAGCGACGCGTATCCCGCTTGGCATTTTCCGCTGCTTTCTGGGCGCTCAGCTCGCCGCGCAGATAGGCCAGCAACCAGGGCACGCCATGCGCCTTCATGATCGGCAGTTCCGGATCGAGATTCTGGGCCAGCAGGCCGCGCGCCTCTTCCATCGCCCCTTCCATCAGCATGCCCTCGAACCGCCGGTCGATCCGCGAATACAGGCGCGCACGCGGTGGCGTCAGGGCGACGCCCATCCATTCGCCCGGCGCCAGGACGGGCCGGGTCTTGGTGCCCTGGAAACTGCTGATCGACTTGCCGGTGGCATAGAACACTTCCAGAGCACGGGCGAGGCGCTGTCGGTCCCCCGCCCCGAAACGGGCCGCGGTTTGCGGATCGACCGCCTCAAGACGCTCACGTAGCAGCGTCGCGCCGCCCAAGCGGGCAATATCGTTGACATCGGCGCGAATATCTTCCGGCACAGGCGGGATCTGCGACAATCCCTCTGTCAGCGCGAGGTGATAGAGGCCGGTACCACCAATCACGATCGGCGTCTTGCCACGGCGCAAGACGTCATCAACGACGCTGGATGCCGCCTCCAGCCAGCGCCCGGTCGAGTAGCGCTCGGTCGAGGCGACATGCCCGAACAGGTGGTGGCGCACACCTGCCATCTCGGCCTCGGTCGGTCGCGCGGAGATCACGTGCAGGTCACGATAGACCTGCATCGAATCGGCATTGATCACCTCGCCGTCAAGCTGCTGGGCCAACGCCACGGACAAGGCGGTCTTTCCACTGGCAGTCGGGCCATGAATAAGGATTGCAGGCAACATGCTTACAGTCGTAAGAAGCACACCAGACTCCGTAAAGACAGGGAATGTTCCGATGTCAGATAAAAATCCAGGGCCTGACCATGTTGCCATCGCCGTAGCCCCGGTCAGCTTCGGGTTCATGCCATTGGGAGAGGCCTTGAGCGATGCCTGCGCGCAGGTTGGCCTCGTCCAGGCCGGGCAGACCCGCCTGCTCGGAAATGAAGAAAAATGGGCGGCGGTGGAGCTTTCGGTCAGCCTTGGCGAAACCGGTCTGGCTTCGGCTCGTGATCAGATGCAGACCCTCCTCGGGTCCGACATGGACCTGGCACTCGTCCCATCCGCGTCAAGGCGCAAGAAGCTGCTCATTTCAGACATGGATTCAACAATAATCCAGCAGGAATGCCTGGATGAATTAGCTGATTATGCTGGCCTGAAAACCGAGATTGCAGCCATCACGGCGCGCGCAATGGCCGGCGAGCTGGATTTTGAAGGCGCCCTGATCGAGCGCGTCAGCATGTTGAAAGGGCTGAATTTACAAGCGCTTGCAGACTGTTATCGAGAGCGTATCACGCTGATGCCCGGGGCTGAGACCTTAACCGCCACCATGGCCGCGCATGGCGCACACTGTCTGCTTGTCTCCGGGGGATTTACCTATTTCACATCCCGGGTCGCTGACACAGCCGGTTTCCATGACCATCAGGGCAACACCCTGCTCGATGACGGTCAGGTTCTAACCGGCACTGTCGCCATGCCAATCCTCGGACGGGAAGCCAAGCTCGAGGCACTTGACCGGGCTTTGGGCACGCATGGCCTCGCACGCGAGCAGGCCATTGCGATGGGGGATGGCGCCAATGACCTGGCAATGATCCAGGCGGCAGGCCTCGGCCTGGCGGTACATGCCAAGCCAGTGGTTGCAACGGCATCCGACGCGGCGATCAACCTGACGGACCTGACCAGTGCGCTCTATTTTCAGGGCTATAGCGACAGCCAGATCATCTGGCGCGAATAGCCCCTGCTCCGGTCCGACAGTCTAACCCTTGGCTGACAGATCAATGGACATGAACATCGTCGTTTGCGCCTGTGGCCGCCAAACCCTTGCCAACACGGGCCGGTCTGGCGATCGCGCTGAACGATCCATGATGACAAGCGCATCGCTTGGTGAGGTCACGCGCTCGAACCCAAGCTCGATGATCACATCACCTTTCTGCAACTTGCCGAAGCTTGGCCCGCGCGGCGACACTGAACGCACCAGTACACCGTCTATGTCGTCTGGCACCCGGTAGCGGCGACGTTCAGCATCGCCCAGCTCTGTCAGGTCAATGCGCATTGGGTTATCCGTCAACGAACTTTCCGTAATGACCGGCTGGGCGTCATCCTCAGGCGTATCGGTTTCCAGCTCACCAAGAACCAGAGACACTGTCTTCTGGCGCCCGTCTCGCACCAGTTCGACATCGACAGACTTGCCAATCTCGGTCTCGGCAACCACGCGGCTGAGACTGCGGACGCCGTCTACCGGCTTGGCGTCAAAGGTTCGGATCAGGTCGCCAATCTCAAAGTCGGCTGACGCGGCCGGGCCGTCAGGATCAATCTGAGTAATCAGCACGCCATTGTCATCGTTGAGACCGTAGGCACGCGCAATATCAGCATCAACACCCTGAACGTTCACGCCGAACCAGCCACGCCGGGCCGAACCATACTCGATAATCTGACCGCTGATCTGCTTGACCAGGTTGGCAGGAATTGAAAAGCCGAGCCCCACCGACCCGCCCGTTGGCGATATGATCGCCGTGTTCACGCCCAGAACCTCACCGTTCAGGTTGAACAGGGGGCCACCGGAATTGCCCCGGTTGATGGCGGCATCGGTCTGGATGTAATCGTCATAATTGCCTGACTGGATATCCCGGTTGCGGGCCGAGACAATGCCGACCGAGACCGAGCCACCGAAGCCGAACGGATTGCCAATCGCCATGACCCAGTCGCCAACCTCTGCCTTGTCACTATCGGCAAACTCGACATAGGGCAGCGGCGAAGCCTGCTCGATACTCAGGACGGCAATATCGGTCGCTTCGTCGGTGCCGACCAAATCGGCCCGCACGGTGCGGCCATCATGGAACACGACATTGATCTCGTCTGCGCCCTCAATCACATGATTATTGGTCACGATGAGCCCATCAGCCGAAATCACAAAACCCGAACCAAGGCTACCTTCCTGGCTGAAACCTTCAGGGTCGCGGCCGAAGAATTCATTGAATTGTTCCAACGGATCACCATCCGGGAATTGCGGCAGGCCGTTCGGCGCAATGGTCTGTTGGGTCGTGATATTCACAACCGCAGGCATGAGCCGGCTCGACAGGGCCGAGAACCCGCCTGGTAACTGTTTCTGGTCGATCACCTCACCCGGCCGCGACAGGGAATCCTGCGCCGTCGCAGTCAACTGTCCAGCAAGACTAATTCCGAGTGCAACCAGAACAGGGGTAAGGCGCATGCATTTAACTCCAGTTTCAACCAGTATGACTATAGATTGTAACTATGGCGTTTCGCAGGCAAGGCGCAATATCTAGGCACCACCAAATCGCATCATGACGTAGAGAAGAACCGCGCCGATGGCCATCGACCACAGGCCAGACTGACGCACTGTGTCTTCCGGCAAGGCCGACAACCAGGCCCCAAAACGCTTCATGGCATCTGGCGCAATGGCATACATCGCCCCCTCGAGCAGGAACCAGAGACCGATGGCCGCCAGGATTATTGCGAGCATGACATTGCCTCCAAGATAAAAACCCCGCCCACGGTGTTCACCGGGGCGGGGTCATTTCACGATCCAGTTTCAACCCCGCCTAGCGGCGGGCCTGACCATTTGCCCGAGCCCGCTCGATAAACTCGTCACACAGACCAAGATTGTCCGGTCCAACCACGATACGGGTTGGCTGTTTACGGGTCTCGTCGCCTTCCTTGGCACCAGCATCAAAGGCTTCCTCGCAAGCAATCAAGGATCGCTGGAAGCGGAAGAATTCGGCATCCTGCTGATAGGCTTCGGCATAGATTTCATTCCGGCTGGCATCGCCTTCACCGCGGATCTGCTCGGCCTCGCGACGGGCATTCGCCAGCAGGACAGTCCGCTCACGTTCAGCTTCGGCACGCACGAGCTTGGCCCGTTCATCACCTTCAGCGCGGATCTGCTCGGCCTGCTGGTTCCGCGTCGCCGCCATCCGGTCAAAGACACGCTGCGAAACGTCTGGTGGCAGGTCCACACGCTTGATCCGCACATCAATGATGTCAATCCCGCGCCCGGCAATCGAATTGCCGAGATTATCGCGGATCTGGTCCATCAGTTCTGAGCGTTGCCCGGAAATAATCTCCTCTGGCAGTTGGCTCCCCAAAGCGTTTCGAATTGCCGTGTCGGTAAAGCGGAGCAACTGGTTCTCGGCCTCGCGCTGCGTTCCAAGACGCTGGTAGAAGGACAGCGGTTCTGAAATCTGCCAGCGCACAAAGGCATCGACGATGAGCTGCTCTTGATTGGAGGCAAAGACTTCAATGTCCGGCACGTCCAAGCCAAGATTGCGCTTGTCATAGGTCACCACAGACTGGATGAACGGCATCTTGAATTTCAAGCCAGCTTCATTCTCTGCAGTTCCGGGTTCATTATAGGCTTCGACAGCCCGACCAACCTGCAGGACAAGCGCCTGCTGGCGTTGATCGACGATGAAGAAGGAATTGAGCAGCGCGACAAGCGCGACAATTCCGACGAACAGTCCAAGAATTCCAAACGGTTTCATGTTTAGTTTCCTCCGTTTGAACGGGAGACGCGGTCAAGCGGCAGATACGGAACCGCGCCGGACTCATTATCGAGGATTAATTTATCGGAGTGACTCAAGACCTTTTCCATGGTCTCAAGATACATCCGCTCACGGGTGACTTGCGGGGCCTTGAGGTACTCATTCAGGATCAGTTTGAAACGATCAGCCTGACCTGTCGCATCAGCAATGACCTGATCGCGATAAGCTTGGGCTTCCTGTAGGATTTGCTGGGCTTCACCGCGCGCGCGCGGAACAATGTCATTGGCGAAGCGATTGGCTTCCTGAACGGCACGTTCGGCATCTTGGCCTGCATTGATCACGTCAATGAAAGCGTTGCGAACCGGGGCCGGGGCCTGCGCTTCCTGAATCTCGACGTTTTCGATGTTCACACCCGCGCGATAATCATTCAGCAAGACCTGCAATTGTTCGCGCACCGTAACCTGGATGTCGGTCCGGCCTGTAGTCAGGACGGCATCAAGGGTCGACTTGCCGACGACTTCACGCATGACGCTTTCAGCGGCCGCTTTTACCAGAGGTGTCCCCTGGTCTACGTTCAAAATGAAGTTTTCCGGCGCTTCGCCATCATAGTACCAGAACACACGGAACTGAACGTCCACGATGTTCTCGTCCCCCGTCAGCATCAGGCTTTCAGCTTGATTGATACCGATCTGGGTTTCCTGCTGGCGCTCAGAGGGCAGGATTTCATGCGTCTCAATCGGCGCGGGCAGGTGCAGGTGCAGGCCCGGCGCAAAATTCTTCTGATACTCACCAAAGCGAAACACTGCAGCGCGCTCGCCTTCGTCGACGACCACAACGCCCGTCGCTAGCCAGGACAGGATGGCGACAAGGCCGAGCAGCAGGAAGCCGCCAGGACCGAAATTCGGGCCCTTGCGCCCACGTCGGCCACCACCGCCATTGCCGCGACGCGAGAACCGCTCCTGCATCTTGCGCATCTGGTCTTCCAGGTCGTTTCCGCGACCGCCACCATCATTGCCGCCCGGGCGGTTCCATGGCGAGCCGCCATTGCCACCGCCACCTGATCCTCCACTTCCCCACGGGCCACCATTGGCCTTGGGCGCATCATCAGGGGGCGAGCCATTTCCACTATTGTCGTTCCAGGGCATCGCCCCTCCTTTTCATGTCACCAGTTGTCTGGCTATTTTCGAAGTCGAATATTATGTGCGATCAGAATTGCCTAGCATCAAGGATCATAACCCATGTTTTGGGATAAGAAACAGCGTAAACCACTGTCAGAAGCGACAATTCGCGCAGCTCTGGGGGAACCGGACTGGGTTTCCGGCATCCGGCTCGGCGAGGATGGTCAGGTCACGGTCATCATTGAGGCCGACCCCACGGACATGGAAAGGAGCGAAACCCGGCGGATCGAGGCTGAGGCCAGACTGATGGACCTGGATGGCATCAAGGATGTCCGTACCGTCCTGACCGCCGAGCGCGCGCCGGGTGCACCCGCTCCCCAGCCTCCCAAGCTGAAGACAACTCCTTCCGCGCCAGCAACCCGGCGCGTTCGCAAGGGCGCGCGCCTGTCGGATGAAGCCTTGTCGCAGGGCCGCCCGGCCAGTGCCGGCAGGATCAAGCCAATCGACGGCATTTCGCGCATCCTGGTAGTTGCCAGCGCAAAGGGCGGTGTCGGCAAGTCCACCGTTTCAGTCAATCTAGCGGCAGCCTTTGCCAGGCAGGGGCTGCGCGTCGGCCTGCTGGACGCAGACATCTATGGTCCATCCATCCCGACCATGCTGGGGGCGCCAGATGCCAGCCCGCAAACCGGGACGGGAGGCAAGCTGCAACCCGTCCTCGCGCATGGCATACACACCCTGTCCATCGGTTACCTGACCGATCCAGATGCGCCAATGATTTGGCGCGGACCGATTGTCCAGTCGGCCATTACGCAGATGTTGAACGATGCCGAATGGGGTACGCGTGAGAACCCACTTGACCTTTTGATTATCGACACGCCGCCCGGCACGGGCGAGGCACAACTGACCCTGGCCCAGAAAGTCCCGGTCACTGCAGCCCTGATCGTGACAACGCCGCAGGAGGTCGCCCTGGCCGATGTCCGTCGCGGCGCGGCCATGTTCGCCAAGACCCATGTGCCAGTGCTTGGCATTGTCGAGACGATGAGCTGGTTTGAAGACCCGGCGGGTCAGAAACACTTCATCATGGGTGAAGGCGGCGGGTTGAAAATGGCGCAGGCCCTGGGGCTGCCCCTGATCAAACAATTCCCAATCGATCAGGCCGTGCGAGAAGGCGGCGATAAAGGCCAACCAGTGGCCCTTAGCGAGACGGCATCAGCACTATTGTTTGGAGACCTGGCGCGCGATGTCGCGCTGGCCCTCGATGCGGTGCAAACCAAGCCAGCTCCAACCATTTCGTTCATCGACTAGGCAATATCCCTGATCCAGTAACCGCAGTGCAGCAGGCCGCTGGGAAAAATTTCGATCAAATTTTCAATTCGCTTCAAACCGCATATTGCGAATTGTGTGGGAAAGTGTCTCCTCACAAGGAAGACACAGTGCTCGATACATCCTCCCGCCTTCATACCTTTGTTTACGCGACTCTTCTTTCAATCGTGCTGGTCTGTGCCAGCGTGCATTTGGCGGCCTATGTTTCGAACTTCATCGATCCAAACAATACGTCTGGCCTGATCATCGTCTCGACCATCGTATCAGCGATGCTCGCCCCGCTCGGCTCCTTTATGTTCGCGACCTATTCTTTCAAGCTGATCCGCGTCCAGGAAGAGCTTCGCAAGCTGGCGACCACCGATCCGTTGACCGGGCTCTACAATCGCCGGGCCTTCGAGGACATCTATGCGCGTGAAGGCGCACGTTGCCTGCGGACTGGGCAGTCCGTTTCGCTGATCCTTCTGGACATGGACTTCTTCAAACAGGTCAATATTGACCATGGCCACGTTGGTGGCGACTACGCCCTCCAGCAGATGGCCGAGTGCCTGAAATCATCCTTGCGCTTCGGCATGGACGAGATTGCGCGCTGGGGCGGCGAGGAATTCCTCGTCATGCTGACCGATACCGGGCGTGAAACCGCCATCCGCGCGGCGCTGCGCTTCCGTCAGCGTATCCAGTCCCTGGAAGTCACTCATGGCGAAAAGCAGATCCGCCTGACGGCCAGCTTCGGCATTGTCACCTGTCTGAAGGATGAAAGCCTGGAAGATGCCGTGATCCGGGCCGACCAGTGCATGCGGCAGGCCAAGAAGCAGGGCCGCAACAAGGTTGTCGCCTATCCGCACGTCCTGCCGCCACGCCCCCGCAAGACCGCCGCTTAGGACAATCAGGCGTAATAGTTGAGCCTCAGCCCCGGCTCAGGCCAACGACAACGCACCAGCTTACCGGTTCCCGACAAGGTGACCCAGGCCTCGCGCATATCATCGCCGCCAAAGCATATATTGGTCACAAACGGGTCCGGGAAGGCGACATGGGAATGTTCGCCAGACGGCGTGATCGTGGTGATGCCGCCGTTCAGTATGGTCGCAACCGTAATATTTCCGGCTTCTGTCACCGCCAGGCTGTCAAAGTATTGCAAGCCCGGCATGGTCGCCACAACCCGCCCGACGCTGAACGGCGCAGCACGGCTGATCTTGCCAGGCGCTTCCAGATCAAACGCCCAGAGCCGCCCGGTCATCGTGTCGGCCATGTAGACGACACTTTCATCCGGTGACAGGCCGACGCCATTTGGCGAGGTGTGATGATGGTCCAGTTCAACGGCCTCAGTGGCGCCAGTGGCGAGAAAGAACAGCCCGCCAAAATCACGATGGCGTGGATAGGTCTTGCCATGATCGGTAAAATAGAGATTGCCCTGACGATCGAAGACCAGGTCATTCGGTCCTCTCAAGGGGTGGCCCGCCACCGTATCAAGCACGCGCTCAACCTTGCCGGTCGAAAGATCAATGCGCTCGATCCGCCCGCCGGAATAGTCATCCGGGCAATGACCAGGCACATTCAGCTCGCCGACCTTGTTGTACTTGAAGCCACCATTATTGCAGATCCAGAGCGCGCCATCCGGTCCGATGGCGGCACCATTGGGGCCGCCGCCCGGCCTGGCGATCGTTTCACGTTTGCCGTCCCCCCAGATGCGTGTCACGGCACCGAACTCAATCTCGACCAGAATGACTGACCCATCCTGCATGAACACAGGCCCTTCGGGAAACCCCAGGCCCTCAGCGACAATTTCGAAATTCATGCTCCCCCAATCATGTGTCAGCTTCTTCTCTTGAGTATTCTTATCCTGAAAGCGTGGTCATTGTCTGCATCGGCAGCGACCTGCCGGGAATTGATTTCCTCAAACACGCTTTCGTCGAAGTTGGGGAAATGGGCATCGCCCTCCACTTCGGTGTCAACTTCAGTGATATAAAGAAGATCGGCAATCGAGACCGTTGCATTGTACAAGGCCTCGCCACCAATGATGAAGGCCTGGCGGTGCCCCTTGGCGCGGGCGAGCGCCTTGCCGGCCTCAATGGCAGGTGCCAGGGCGGTATAGACGCGCGCGCCCGGTGCCGTGAACGACCAGTTCCGGGTAACGACGATATTATCACGCTTTGGCAAAGGACGCCTTGGCAGGCTTTGCCAGGTCTTGCGGCCCATGATGATCGGATGATCGAGCGTCGCAGACTTGAAAAAAGCAAGATCCGCAGCCAGCCGCCACGGCAATTCCCCCTGCCTGCCAATGACGCCATTGCGTGCACGCGCGACAATGAGTGAGAGTTTTACGGTCGATTTCACCAATCGGCTCCAAGCAGATGTTCCCACCCATCTGCGATTAGTGCTAGGGCTATTCGTCAGTACGTTGCAAGCAACCTTAGACCGAAATGCCGCATCTTTCTACACTTAGAGACTTCCCCGCATGATCCTGGACATTCTCAATGGGCTTGTTGGTGCCCTGACCAACGGCAACCCCAGCCATCTATTGTGGGTTACACTTGGGCTGGCAGCCTCCTTCTATGTCGTGTTCCGATTGGGTGGGCGGACCTGGGCGTTTATCTATGTCGCGCTGATCCCATTCCTGAACTGGACATTCGGCGTCATCCCAGAAGTTGCCATACTCGAGCCGAAACAGACCTTCAGCAAAGGCCTGTCCTTGCACCCAATGACGGTTGTGACGGGGCTGGTCTTCGTCGTTCGCGACTTCGTCCAACGCGAAATGAAGCAAATGGTGTTGATCTGCATGGCACTCGCAATTGGCTGGTCATTTTACTACGCATGGCCCGTCATCGCGATTGCCTCGGGCCTGGCTTTCGCCATCTCGGAATTTTTCGACTGGCTGATGTTCACTTTCACAAAATACCGCCTGTCGACCCGGATCCTGGTTTCCAGCGCGGTGGCCGCCCCGATCGACACGACTGTTTTCCTTTACGGTGCCGACCTCGCCAAACAGATGCATGCCGGGCAAAGCCTCGTCTATGAGGGCCTGTTCTCCATGCCACTGGCCAACGGAAACACGTTCCATATTGCCAACTGGGTTGTCTTCATCATTGGCAAGATGGTCGGCGCTGTCATTGTCTCGCGCATCATCAGAGCTCGGGAAGATGCCGGCAAGGTCAATCCGCACGAGCTTTGAAACTGCTGGCCTGGGCCATGTGCCACTCATAGGCCAGGTGCGTGGACTCCGCATCGTGCAGCAGGGCATCGCGCTCAAGCAGACGGTACGCCCTGTGCCCCGGCTTGGATATGTCCGTGGTAACCCGGTGCATGATATGTCGAGGCGTCAGTTCGGCCGGATGTTGGCAACCCGCTGCACCGACAACCTCCATCAGAGCGGCGACGGTATTCTTGTGGAAGTTGCGCACCCGCAGGGCCTTGTCAGAAACGACGAGGCCACGCTGGCGGCCCTTGTCGGACGTCGCAATCCCGGTCGGGCAGGTATTATTGTGACAGTTGAGGGACTGGATGCAGCCAAGCGAGAACATGAAGCCGCGCGCCGAATTGATCCAGTCCGCCCCCAATGCCAGCGAGGCAGCCATGGCAAAAGCCGAAATCTGCTTGCCACTGACCGCAAGCTTGACCTCATCCTTCAACCCACACCCGACCAGGCCGTTGCGGGCCAAGACCAGCCCCTGTCGCAACGGTGAGCCGACATGGTCAAGAAACTCCGCCGGGGCCGCGCCCGTGCCGCCTTCCGCGCCATCCACGACAATGAAATCCGGCCGCATGCCAGTTTCGAGCATTGCCTTGCAGATCGCCAGAAACTCCCAACGGTTGCCGATGCACAGTTTGAAACCGACCGGCTTGCCGCCTGACAGGTCACGCAGCTGGCTGACAAACTCCAGCAGCTCAATCGGGGTTGAGAACGCCTTGTGCGCGGGCGGCGAGAAGCAGGTTTCACCAACCGGAATGCCGCGCGCTTCGGCGATCTCAGGCGTGACTTTCGCGCCCGGCAATACGCCGCCATGGCCAGGCTTGGCGCCTTGCGACAGTTTGATCTCGATCATTTTAACCTGGTCGAGACTGGCGGTTTCGGCAAACTGGGCCGGGTCAAAGCCACCATCCTTTGTTCGGCATCCGAAATAGCCCGATCCCAGTTCCCACACGAGGTCACCGCCTCCAGAGCGGTGATACCGCGAAATGCCACCCTCGCCCGTATCATGATAGAACCCGCCGAGCGCAGCGCCCCGGTTCAGCGCCTCGATCGCGTGGGCGCCGAGCGCACCGAAACTCATCGCCGAGATGTTGAAGACACTGGCCGAATAGGGCTTAGCCGTCCCTTTCGCGCCAATCAGGACACGCGGGTCAGGATTGTCCGGATGGAGCGCACCAAGCGAATGGGACAGCCACTCATAGGGCGGCTTGTCGAAGTCGAGATGGCTACCAAACGGTTCGACCGAGGACACATCCTTGGCGCGGCGATACACCATGGCGCGTTCTTCGTGGTTGAACGGGCGACCCTCAGTGGCGCTTTCGACCATATAGGCCCGGAAGAAGGGGCGCAGTTCTTCCATGATCCAGCGCACGCGCGCCAGGATCGGGAAATTGCGCCACAAAGTATGGCGCGTCTGCACCACGTCATACAGGCCGAGCAGGAACAACGCGGCGAAGATGGCCCCCGGCACGATGAACCAGTGCCAGGCTTGATGCCCGTACCAACACAAACCGAGAAGAACCAGGCAAGACAACCAAGGCAAATAGCGCAGCATCTGCACCCCCATCTATGACAGGGGGCAGACTAGATCGCTTCGCCGTCCGGTCAAATCCAGATCTTTGACTAGAACCCTTTCAGGCGTCCGTAGCGGTCGCGGTGATAGGATGCCCCGCCGAGCAAGGCTTCCTGGACACGCGCTCGCTTCATGTAGAGGCCGCTATCATGCTCGTCCGTCATGCCGATACCGCCGTGGAATTGAACGGTTTCATTGGACACCAGGTGGATCAGCTCTGAGGCTTTGGCTTTTGCCAGGCTCGCCAGTTCGGCCACACTGTCGGATTGATCATCCACAGCGCCGAGAGCGGCCCCGACACAAGAGCGAACCAGTTCCAGATCGGTATACATCTTTGCCGCCCGATGTTGCAGTGATTGGTAGGAGCCAATCAACTGGCCGAACTGTTTGCGGGTCTTGAGGTATTCCAGCGTCATTTCGAACGCCGCAGAAGCCGAGCCGAGCATTTCTGCAGACAGGGCAATCCGACCACGGTCGAGGGCCGGTTCGAGAACGTCCCAACCGGCATCAATCGCCCCGACAACACCCGCTTCACCAACAGTGACGTTTTCCAGCGTCAGGTCAGCTGCACCGTGCGAGTCGACTGTATCGAGCGCACTGATCGTCAGACCCTTGGCATCCTTGGGCACGATGAACAGCGTGATGCCATGCGCCTGGCCCGGCTCGCCGAACGTGCGCGCCGCGACGATGAACACATCGGCATGATGGCCATCCGTGACATAGCGCTTGGCACCATTGAGCGTGTAGCCCTGGCCATTGCTTTCAGCTTCGGTCGCAATGTTCAACGGCGCATGATGCGTACCCTCATCAACCGCCAGCGCGATGGTCACCTCACCAGACGCGATCTTTGGCAACCATTCGGCTTTCACCGCTTCCGAGCCGCCGAGCGAAATCACGCTGGCACCGAGCACAGCCGTTTGCAGCAAAGGTGTCGCGGCGAGCGTGCGACCCTGCGCTTCCATGACCTGCCCAAGGGCTTTCATGCCCATGTCGACGCCGCCCATGTCCTCACCAATCAGGACGCCGAAAAAGCCGAGTTCGGCGAGCTTGTTGCGGGTCTCGGGATCAACACCATTGGCGCCGCTGTCACGCAGCTTGCGCAGGTGGCTGACCGGCATTTCGTCGCGCGCAAACGAAATCGCCGTATCGCGCAACATCTGTTGGTCTTCAGTCAGTACAAAAGTCATTATTGATGCTCCCGCAGTCCGAGAACGCGTTTCGCGATCACATTCAGGTTGATTTCACTGGTGCCGCCCTCAATCGAGTTCCCCTTCGAGCGGAGCCACGACCGGGTAGCCTTGCGGGCGTCCGGGGCAAATCCGGCTCCCGTCCAGCCCAGGCCTTCGGTGCCGAGCGCTTCGACCAGAAGCTCGCACTTATCCTGGTTCATCTTGGCTGCGGCATATTTCATGATCGAAGCCGTGTGACCGACTTCCTGGCCTGCCTTGGCCTCTTCGGATGAACGCTGCACAGTCAGGCCGAAAGACTTGGCAAACATCAGATGGTCAATGATCCGCGCGCGCAGGTCACCATCGGCGATGCGGCCACTATCGTCGACACCGACATGCTGCTTGGCATATTCCTGCGGGGTCAAGATGCCCGAGCCGCCGGTGCCACCGAAGCCGCCCGCTGAAATCGATGAGCGCTCAAATTGCAGCAGGCGCTTGGCAATCGTCCAACCGGCATTCATTTCGCCAACCAGCTGATCCTTCGGCACTTTCACATCCGAAAAGAAGGTCTCACAGAATGGGGACTCACCCGAAATCAGTTTGATCGGGCGCGCTTCGACCCCTGGCGACTGCATGTCGAACACCAGGAAGGAGATGCCATCATGCTTGACGCTGGTATCGGTGCGCACCAGGCAGAAGATCCAGTCAGCCTTATCGGCATAGGACGTCCAGACTTTCTGGCCATTGATCAGCCAATGGTCGCCCTTGTCTTCACACTTGGTCTGAAGGCCTGCCAGATCTGAGCCAGCCCCCGGCTCGGAATAGCCCTGGCACCACCGGGTGCGCCCATTCACGATGTCGGGAATATACTTGCTCTTCTGCTCGTGATTACCAAATTCCAGCAGCGCCGGACCGAACATCCACAAACCGAACGAGAACAGAGCCGGGCGGGCCTTGATGCGGCTCAGCTCCTGCTGGAGGATACGGGCCTGGCCCTTGTTCAGACCGCCGCCACCATACTCCGCTGGCCATTCCGGTGCCGTCCAGCCACGCGAGGCCATTCGCTCCAGCCACAGTTTGGATTCCGGGTTCTTGAATTTTTCATTGCGACCGCCCCAGACAATCTCGTCATCTTTCATCGGCGTCCGCATGGACGCGGGACAGTTTTCCTCAAGCCAGTCGCGCACCTCGGCGCGGAATGACTCAAGCTCTTCAGGCGTATCGAAGGCCATCGTTTCCTCTCCTCTATTGCCCGGAACGAGCATGGTATCAGACTACCGCACTCAATAGCCACGCCATAGCGTTGCGCCAAGTATGACGCAGCGGGAAGCGGGAAATTTTGCCTAGAAGCGCCCGAAGATGCCGTGTTCAGGGCCAGTTTCCACCCCAACCAGGTTCATCACGTGAACCACGACCAGAAAGATACCGAAAACGCAACCGATCATGATCAGCCCCCAGGGCAGCTTGTGAGGGCGCTTATCCTTGCGTACCGTTCCGAGCTTCGAATTGGCCAGCAGGCCAAGCCCGACAAACAGCGCGGCGGTCAAAAAACTCACGATCCAATTGAGCACGCAGGCTCCTGTTATTTCTGGCGGGGTTTGTGCGGTGTCTTTGCCCAGAAATGTGGCGCGACGGCAAGTTCATAAAGGGCGCGGGCTGCAGAAATAGAATGCAGTGGCCAGTAGAACGGCCGGGTTAGCACCGCCTTGAAACGCCCCCAGGTCCAGGGGGCGGGGGCCAGCAAATCCCCCAATAGCCCAACCATCAGCCCGGTTCCCAATAGCACCAGACCGAGCGTGCCGAGCGAGAAAGACTTCGACAGGGCCGCCGTCAGCACCAGCAGCAAGAGCGGGCCATGGAAAAGGGGTGCCAGCACGGCACCACCAAGGGACAACTGAACCGCAAGAAACCGGCGCAGGCCAAGCTGTTCCAGCAACAGGCCGGGACGGCGCATCAGCACGATCCATGTCTGCATGAAACCCTTGATCCAGCGGCTGCGCTGGCCGGCCCAAATATCGAAACGGGCCGGTGCATCTTCGTAAGTTGGTAGGTTGAGCATCATGACGCGTTGGCCAAACCGCGAAAATCGCAGGCCAAGGTCGGCATCCTCAGTCACATTCCAGGCGTCCCAGCCGCCTGCCGCCCGCAGGGCCTCAACCCGAAAATGGTTACTGGTTCCGCCAATCGCAATTGGCAGGTCGAGCGCTGCCTGGGCGGGCAGTAGCAGGCCGAACTGGGTAGCGTATTCCAGGTTCCAGTGCGCAGCGATCCAGGCCTCGTCATCATTGTCGCCGACCAAAGGCGCCTGCGCACAGACAACATCGCCCGGTGCCGCGAGGAATTTGCGATAGGCTTCCAGCAACTGGCCGGGGTGCGGGCGATCTTCTGCGTCATAGATGCAGACAAACTCTCCCCTTGTGCGCGTCAGCCCATGATTCAAGGCATTGGACTTTGTTCGGACGCCGCCTGGCGGAACGATAGTGAAACGCGTGCCCTCTGGAAACGGTGCCGCGCGCATTGCCTTGCGCGTAGCTTCATCATCGGCTTCGAGCAGAATCTGGATATCCAGTTTTCCAGCCGGCCAGATAATCTGCGACATGGCTCGCGCGAGCTGGTCAGCGACCTCAACCTCCTTATAGGCGGCGATCATCACGGAATAGACTGGATACTCGGTTGGCAGGACGGGATATGTCGCACGATAGAACAGGCGCATACCGTAACCCACGATGACAAGGCTGAGCCGCCATAGAATTAGAGCACAAAAGACCGTCCACAAAAGCCCTCCAGCAAGCAGCGCGAACAGGTTCGGCCATGCCAGACCGAACAGGCCAGCCACAAGGCCGGTCATTGCCAAGGCTTTATGCTGTCCAAGGCTCAATCCATTGCGGCACGAATAGAACGGATCGAGTTCAGTCGGGGGGGAAACGACCGCCCGGCCCTTGAAATGGAAAACGTCCGGAACTGACACGGATTTTCGGACATCAAGCCGATCCGTGCCCAGTTGGTTATGTCCCCCATATCCATCTGCGCCAGCCACCTCATGACCATAGAAAGATCGTCAGCCACAAGACAATCAACCACAAATTGAAACTTGGATTTTCTTGGTCAGGGGGTCATCACATTCACGATTTGACGCCCGGAATCACGCTCCAACTGTCGGATTGAGGAGAAAATTGCGGTTTTCAAGTCGAAACTGCAATAAATCCATGCCGCTGGATGTGTAGTAAACAGCTCGCAGGCGCAGATATGCACGAAAATAAATTCACGTTTTTCGATATTTTATTATTGAAAAACGATAATTCATGATCTATATGAATTCCTATCGGACAGAGAGAAAAAAACTCCACCGACAACAGACCCAGTCTGAACTTTAATAGAAGGAAAAATATAATGCTTGCGACTTCCTCCCAAGTCACCCCTGAAGCCCCCTCCCCCCTGCCAACCCTGGCCGGGTGCATCGAGATCGAAGGCGAACAGGGTCTCAACCTGCTGCCGCAATTGATGCAGTCCGCAGAGGCGTCAAAACGCACCCACCTGCTCGTCCGTCGCCGCAAACGCGCCGCACGCCGCATGACGCGCTAGAGATCATGAGACCTCCCATGCGACAGGCCGATCCCTCAAAGGGTGTCGGCCTGTTTGCTTACAGGGGGATCAAGTTTCCAAGCCGGACAGGAAGTGATCAATCGCACGGATCGCTTCCGGCTCATCCAGCATTGGCGCGTGGCCGCGATTGGGAACGGTCACAAGTGTGGCCCCACCGTGACGCTTCAGCATTTTCCGGGCCGTCTTCTCTGGCAAGATATCAGAAAGTTCACCGCGAATGACCAGGAGCGGAAATGGCTTCATCTTGGAGAATAGCCGCCACATGGCGAACCGCAAACCAAACCCGGGTTTCTTCAGGCTGAACATCTGTGAGATAGCAGGATCATAGTCGAGCACAATCTTGCCATCCTCGGTCTCGCGGTAGGTCCGACGAGCAAAAGCCAGCCAATCCTGCTCATCATAGTCTGGAAAAGCCAGGCCTTGCGAGGCCGCCACTGACTGGGCTGCAGAATCCCAGTTCGACTCCGGCTCCCCTTTGCCGACATAGGACGCAATCCGCTTTACCCCGTCAAAGCCCGGTATGGGGCCGACATCATTCATCACCACGGCGCGAATGTGTTCCGGTGCCAGTTGCACCATCAACATCGACATCAAAGCCCCCATTGACGTGCCAATCAGGACCACCTGGTCGAGCTGGAGATGCTTGATCAGGCAAGTCATGTCCTGCGCATAGTGTAGCGGCGTATAATGTTCGGGATTGGGATCGCGATCCGACATACCACGGCCACGCACATCGACAGCTATGAAACGATAGCGCTCACCGAAATGCGCAATCATTGGCTCGAAGTCTTTGTGATTGCGGGTCAGCCCATGCATGCACAAAACAGTCAGCGGTGCGTCATCAGGTCCGTAGCTACGGGCGTAAAGTTTCAGGCCATCCCCAGCCGTGTAGTAAATATCTTCCGTCATCAGGCCGTCTCCGCCGCCCGCGCCGCATCACGGGCATAGACCCGCGACGACATCACGAGGCATACCACACTCAGGGCATTCAGCAGCAACATCCATTCGAGTGCGGACTTGAGCGGTGCACTTGCACCGGACGCGGCAAACATATCGCTCAAGGCGCCGACAATTGTCGGCCCACCGCCAATGCCAATCAGGGTCAAACAGAAGAGCATGAACGCCGATGCAAAGGCGCGCATGCGCAAGCCCACCAGTTCCTGGGAGGCCGTATAGGCGATGCTGGCATAGATCAGGCCGATGAAGCTCGGCACAAAGTTCCACGCATAAGCGGCGTTAATGGTTTCGGCTTGCAGGAACATCCAGGCAAAGGGCAACGCGATGGCAGCGCAGATGGCAATCATCAGTGGTCGCCACGCCAGGTTCTGTCCTGACAAATGATCACACACCTTGCCGAGCATGATGGCGCCAACACCGCCCGCCCCACCGATCAGCAGGCCAAGCGGAATGGCAATATCACCCGGCCCGACATTGTAGGTGCGTTGCAACAGGCTCGGCGTCCAGGCAAGGAAGGCATTGGCAGAGATGCAGATCAGGCAGCAACCGGCGAGCAACCACAGAAAGGCGCTTTGCTTCGCAATGAAGGCAAGCGTCTGCGACAGAGGCGTGGCCTGGCCTGAATCACTACGTTGCTCAATGGCCCCTCGCACCGGTTCGCGAACCGTCAGCCGGACCAGCAAGGCCAACATGAGACCGGGCACCCCAGCCACAAAAAAGGCAACCCGCCAACCGTATGCCTCGTAGACATAACCACCGATGACAAAACCTGCGAGAATGCCAAGACCAATCCCGGCGGTGTAGATGCCGAGTGCAAAGGCACGTTCCTTTGGCGCGAACAGGTCTGAAATAATGGACGTGGCGGGCGGCGTCCCCCCGGCTTCGCCAACGCCAACGCCCATCCTGGCCGCCAGAAGCTGCCAGTAGTTCTGTGCAAGGCCCGACAAGGCGGTCATGCCTGACCAGATGGCCAGGGCGAGGGATAAAATATTGCGGCGGTTGCCGCGGTCAGCCCAGATCGCAATCGGAATGCCAAAGGTTGCGTAGAAGGCCGCGAAGACAATACCTGTCAGCATCCCGATGGCACTGTCGCTGATCTGTAGATCCGCCTTGATCGGCTCAATCAGGATCAGGAGAATCTGACGATCAATATGGTTGAAGGTGTAAACCAGCGTCAGGACCGCCAGCGTGTAGGCACGAATACCCGGAGATGGCAGATGTGTCGCCGATGATTTTAATGTGGTCGGATCGGCCATTTGGACGCACCTAAGGCTGGGAGCGGGCTAAGCCAGCCCTTCTCCGAATTAGTTTTGCAAGGTCAGTTGGGAGGTGTGGGCGGAGTTTCCCCCGCCCACGACTATCAATCAGACTAGAAGTCGACCGACAGAGACGCTGTAATCGTGCGTGGAGGGCCGTAGAAAGCCGAGTACGCACCATCAATACCGAGTTGGCTCGGCGTTACGAAATTATAGCCTGCCACACGATATTCCTCGTCGGTCAGGTTGCGGCCGTGCAGGCCGACCCGGTATTTCTCCGATGGCGAGGTCCAGACCAGGCTGAGATCAACCAAGGTGTAGGATTCAGGATCGAGCGAAGGTCCACCTGCCGGGAAGCTGGCATTGGTTCCAGGCGCAAACCCCCCATTCGGCACGTTGAACAAATAGTACTCGTCCCGATAGGAGAGCGCGCCGGTAACCGAGACTTCGCCGCGATCATTGGCCAGATCGGTGGTGTAGTTAAGCGCGACACGGCCTTGCAGTTCAGGCGTGTTCTGGGTCACGAACTGATCGGCAATATTCGTACCTGCCGACAGGATCTCGGTAATTTCGGCGTCGATATAGCCGAGGTTACCAGACAGCGTGAAGGCGTCGTTGATGTACCAGGCACCTTCGATCTCCAGGCCGGTATACTCAGACTTACCCGCATTGAACACAGACGATACGAATGTGTCGTTTATGCCGTCATTGTCCGTATCTGCACCGCTCTGCACGGTGATCTGCTGGTCATCATACTCGGCAAAAAACACAGCTGTGTTCAGCACCAACCGGTTGTCGAAGAACGAACCCTTGGCTCCAATCTCATAGCTGTCGACGAATTCTGGTCCAAAGCCCTCTTCAGACAGGCCCGTCGGATCGAGGTCGGCCCTTGCCCGTGGGTCGAAACCACCCGCCTTGAAACCCTGCGAATAGGTAGCATAGAGGTTCAGGTTGTCGGTCGGCTTGTACGAGAGCGAGACACGTGGTGTCACCTCTTCGTCTTCGCGGGTCAGACCCTGATAATCTGTCTGGGCGACGAAGAATATGGAAGAGGTGTTAGACGGATCGAACGAACCGGACCCGGCACCGAGCCAGACCTCGCGCAGAACGTCTGCAGTGGTTTCGTCCTTGGTGTAACGTGCACCGAGAGACAGCGCCCACTGATCATTGAACTCGTAAGTGAAGTCCCCATAGATGGAGAAGTTCTCCTTCTCCTGGTCACCGGCCTGGTAGACCGTCAGGCCAAGACCACCAAGGATCACATCAAAGTCCCCGCTGGCATTG
>CBDUKI010000011.1:0-20542 GCA_965367765.1 uncultured Henriciella sp. | reverse complement strand
TTCAGCCCGTCAGTATTCCAGCTGCCGGTATTGATCATGGCCCAGTCGAGCGTGTGCGATAGCATCGCATCGTGGCGCGCTTCTACGCGCGCGCACAGAGCCTTGTCCTCGGGCGTCAGTTCATGAATGAAAGTCATAGCCAATTGCTTTCATGCCTGACCGAAAACGACAAGACCCCGGACGCAATGCCGGGGCCTCGTAATTTTGCGATCTGATCGTTTAGCCGCTACCTTTGACGCGCTCCAGCTCGGCTTCGGCCTCGGCCAGACGGTCATCAACGGAGCGACACTGTTCGGTTGGTTCACCGCCAAGGACGGCAATCTCGTCACAACGCTCTTTCTCTTTGACGATGTCGTCGACCTTGGACTGGGCTTCAAAGACGCGAAGCGCAACTTCGGTCGCAATTTCCGCATCCATGAACTGTAGCCAGCCACGGCCCGCGCGGTTATTGGCACGGCGGAACGCTTCACGGGCGCCAGAACGGTCATCGCGCTCGTAGCGGGACTGGCCAATCAGAACCCAGGTCAGACCCGCATTTTCGAGGCCACCCTTGTCCAGCGCCTTGGTCAGCGCGTCCTCAACCTTGTCCCACTGCTTCAGCTCGCTGTAAGAGCGGCCAAGGCGCTCGTACATTTTACCGTCACTGCTGATGGCGGCGGCTTCTTCAATCACCGGGATGGCTTTCTCATACTCGCGGGCCACCTGGTACAGTGTCGCCAGACGCTCAAGCTGGGAATAGTTCTTCGCCACGCGGCCAGCATTGATTTCCTTCTCGAGGATCTTCGCGGCTTGATACGGGGCGTTGAACTGGTTGTAGAAGTTCACCATGCGCATGACGTCAGCTTCTGCTGTCACCAGGCCCGCGAGATACATGGCCTTGTGGACTTCAAATGCCTTACGCTCATTGTTGGCGCGGAAATAATCACCGCGAATCTGCTCCCACAGACGCAATTCGTTCGGGTTGCGGATCAGCAATTGCTCCAGCAGCTGGGCCTTTTTCTCAAGGTTACCGGTCTGCTCGTAGAGGTAGATCAGGAAGTCGTAGACTTCGCGCTTGGCGTTCGGACCATCGGTCGCGAAAACCTGCTCGGCATAGCGCAGCGCGTCATTGTTGCGATCCAGCTTTTGATACAGAACGGCGAGAGTCCATTTCTGATCACGGTTAGGAACGCCGCCCGCAGCCATCCACTTGTCATAATACTCAAGTGACTTGGTCAGGTTTTCTTCGTTCAGGTAGATCTGAGAGATCGTGTAATAGGTATTCGTCGCCTCGGAAGCGGGAATGAAGCCCTGGTCAAGCGCCTGCTCAAGATCCCGCACAGCGCCAGAGTAGTCGCCATTCTCGATCTTGATCGCTGCGCCCAGACGCAGTGCTGCACCGCGCTCATAGCAGTTGAGCTGCTTGGTCATCAGCGTGTTCAGCGCCGCCAGTGCGGCTGCCGGGTTCTTGTTGACCAGCAGTTCTGTTTCTGCCTTGCCGTAAAATTCGTAATTGCCCGAGGTGAATTGCGTTTCCTCACAAGCGCCGGATTGCGCGGTTGCGGTCGCCGTGCCGAAAGCCACGAAAACTGCCGCTGCAGCGGCCCCCTTGAGCATGTTCTTGATCGTCATTGTCTCTCGCTCCTTTCCGTCGGTCAGACGGTTCACCTTATCAAACGGAAGTTTGCCTCACTTTCAAGCTTTTCGATGGCAATTGTCCGTATTTTGATGACTTTTTGTCAGTCACTCTTCGCCCATGCGAAATTCCATTGGATACACCAGTCCGCGTAGACCGACCTGGCGACCATTCTCTATCCCCGGCTGGAAGCGGACACGTTCGACAGCGCGCTGGGCGTTGCGCTCGAATACATTGTTCGTGCAGGTGGCGACGACATCATAGGGTACGCCTTGCGCCGTGATATTCAGTACGACTTCACAGTCGCCTTCCAGATGGGCTGTGATGGCCCTCACCGGATAAACAGGTTGCGGCGGATACAAGGCCTGGGCGAATCGATTGGAAATGATCGGGGTCGCCAGTTTCATGCCCGACAAGTCCGTTGGCAGGGTCATGTCCCCTGCCCCAGCCGGCGCAAAGCTCGGGAGTGTCGTATTCGCGGCTGCTGGCACCACGAGCGGTTGGACCGGCGGTGGCACCGGAACATCAATCTTGTTGGGTTTAGGGCGAACAGAACGCCGAACCGGTTCGTCAATCTGCGATGGTGTAATGTCTATCAAGTCATGATGTGGCAGCACTGGTGGTTCAAAATCGTCCACCTTGATGAGCCAATTCATTCCGAAGTAAAGCGCCGTTGTGATCAAGACCGCTGGCAGAACGCCCAGTCCGAAGCGCCGGTTGGCGCTTCGAAACGCCATGATTTGGCGACTTGCAGTCGAGGGCAGTGCTATGGCCGTCGTCATCATCATCTTCTCCCTTTGATTATGGAGGTAATATTATTACATTACCAACACATCGTCAAACATGAAAAAGGGGAGGCCCTCGCCTCCCCTTCTCAATTCACACGCTTCGGAGCGTCAGTTCTCTTAATTGGAGAGCTTGAACTCAAGCGGGTAGACCACGTTCTTACGTTCTGCCGCAGCACCGCGCACGATCTTCGGAGCGAATTCAACGCGGCTCACGGCACGTTCAGCTTCGCGTTTGAAGACATTATCCGTGCAGGTCGCCTGGACATTGTACGGCCGTCCACGTGTGTCCACGTCAAAGCGCACATCACAAGACCCCTCTACACCACGTTCGGCTGCCCGTGTTGGATAGGTTGGCAGTGGCGGTCGGATAGGTTGTGCATCACGGTCAGAAATCGCAACAGGATCGATCTGAAAATCGTTCAAGTTGGTATCCGGCAGCTCTGATGGCGCAACCCCACCCATGGTAGGCGTCGGCAGGTCCACATCGGACTTGTTGGCCGTCAGCTTTGGTGGTGGAGGCGGTTTGTCCGCCGCAGCCGTCTTGCGCGGCTTTGGCCGCGCCCGGCGCTGCACTTCGGTTTCTTCTTGTGAAGGCGTAATCGTCTCCAGCACATGCTGTGTGACGTTTTCCGGTTCCACGAAATCGCGGTTAACGGCCCAACGCATGAAGAAAAACAGCCCAAGGGTCACCGCTGCCGCCAGCGGCACCCCGATCCCCAGCCTGACTAAAGGATTAGCAAACATCGATGTCTCCTATTCTTCTACGGCTGAAATTGGAACGCGTGTCAGACCATCTACCCGGTTCACGACCTCCATCAGGTCGATAAGGACACCGGCTTGCGAATTGTCGTCGGCCTGGATGACCAGACGGCCTTTCGGATTGTCTTCGCGCAGTTCGCGAATGCGGTAGCCAACCTCAGCCAGCGTCACCAGCTTCTTGTTCATGTAGATATCGCTGTTTTCATCGATACCAATCAGAATGCCAAGCGGGTTTTGCTTTTGGAGGTTTTTGACCGCCGTGCGCTGGATGTCGACACCCGGCTCACGAATGAATTGCGCTGTCACGATGAAGAAGATCAACAGGATGAAAACAACATCCAGCATCGGAGTCAGGTTGACATCATCTTCCGCACTGCTGGCTTCAGCTAAGCGTTTTTTACGTGCCATTTTGACCTCCTCTATCCATCGGCCCGGACGATATTCACCCGTTCCATTTTAGCGCTGTACCCAAGATCACGGATCCGTACGACCAGCCCGGTTTTCGCGGCCGGATGGGCCTGGATAATCAGGGCACTTTCCGGGTTCTCTGCGCGCAGACGCTCCATTGTGGGGCGTACGCCGTAGATATCCGTTGGCTTGCGATTGACGAAAATCTGGTTGTTTTCACCGATGTAAACAAGAATTGCAGGGTCTTGCTTGTCAGGGTTGGTTGGCGAAGGCGGCGGTGGTGGCTCGGCACCAATGGCCTTCTCCGTAATGAAGGTCGAGGTCACGATGAAGAAGATCAGCAGAATGAACACCACGTCGAGCATGGGGGTCAGGTCTACATTGGCCTCTTCTGAGGGTCTTGCTGTACGTCCGCGCATCAGGAGACCTCCATCGAATCTTCGAGTTTCTGGATCAGGCGCTGGACCTTCTGGTCCATACCCGACGTGAAAAGAATTCCCGAAATTGACGCCACCATGCCGGCCATGGTCGGAATGGTCGCCTGTGACACACCACGAGACAGGGCCTTCGCATCAGCGCCGTCAGTGATGGCCATATTGTCAAACACGGTCACCATGCCGGTCACGGTACCCAAGAGCCCCAGCAGAGGCGCCAGGGCCACCATGGCCTTGGTGAATGAGACGTTGGCCTGGGCCTTCTGGCGGACTTCCGAAACCAGCTTGTCCTTGATCCAGTGCGCGAAAGTAGACTTATGATCAGAGCGCGACTGCCACTGTGATATAGCCTCGTCTGCAACAGCCTGGTGCGCGAAGCGGAAGTAGAACAACCGCTCCAGGATCAGCGACCACATCACGAAAGTGGCGGCCATGATCGCCAGCAGAACAGGTCCGCCGCGCGCCAGGAATTCTTGCAGTTCGGTCATGCCTAACATGTTAGGACTCCCAAAATGGGGGACGGCTTACGCCGCCGCCCCACGTTCAGCACGTTCTGCGACCAGACCAGCCGCTTGCTCATCCAGGATTTGCTGGTTGCCACGGGCCATTGAAGCGGCGACCGCGTGCAGCAGCAGAAGTGGGATAGCCGCAACCAGACCAAGCACCGTGGTCATCAGAGCGACAGAGATACCACCAGCCATCAGTTTCGGATCACCGGCACCGAAGTTGGTAATCGCGGTAAAGGTAATGATCATACCAATAACCGTACCGAGCAGACCCAGCAGAGGGGCAACAGCGGCCAGCACTTTCACAACATCGTTGTAGCGCTCGATTTTCGGAGACTCGCGTAGGATCTGTTCGTCCAGCTTGAGTTCGAGGGTTTCCAGATCCGCATTACGGTTGGTTTCATAAGCTTCGAACACGCGAGCCAGTGGGTTGCCGTCGCCAGCATTTTTGGTCTTCGCGGTCCGGCGCATCGCACCGCCCATCAGGAACAGGGTCACGATCTTGAAGATCGCGAAGGCTGCACCAACAGCGAGCAGAACGAGGATAACCGCACCAACGACACCACCTTGGGCAATCCGCTCGTTCAGCGTCGGCTTCTCACCTTCGATTGCGAACAGCTCACCCTTGTTCGGGTCGAATGGAACCGTCACGGTTGCGCCTTCGTCAGCCTTGATCAGTGATGACATGGCAGAACGCAGACGACCGCCAGGCTGCTTCGGCAGAACCTGCAGGTACGGCTTGCCGTCAGCGGCATCGTCCTTGATGTCGATGAAGCGCGTGCCATCATTTGAAGCGACGGTGAAGACACCAACACGTGTGACAGGCATTTCCAGCGTTTCAGCATCGGAACCAGCCGTTGTGACGCGGGCTGTGAACGTCTTCACTTCAGACTGGGCGATCATCTCGCGCAGGATGGCCTTTGGCAGGCGGTCCAGCTCTTCACGAGATGGTAGCGCAACAGACTCAGCGACTTCGGCCAGGCCTTCGATACGTCCTGTATACTCGAAGCTTGCGAGTGACTCTTCGATTTCTGGAGAGATCTCACCCACAGCCGTGTTGAACTCACCAACCAGCTGAGCAAACTCGCCAGCTTCGGTTGTCAGCTGAAGGCTCTTCTCGTCGATCAGGGCCGCGTTCTCATCAAACTGGGCGCTCAGTGCGTTACCGCGCGCAGTTGCCACAGCAAGAGCAGAACGCGCTTCAGCCATGGCCGCTTCCTGTGTTGCCACATCGCGGCGGAAGGCATCGAGGCGTTCCTGGTCTTCGGCGCTCAGCTGACGGCTGTCAGCTTCGATCTTGGCAAGGATTTCACCGAGAGAAGTCGCACGGTCCTGTGCGATCGCTGGTGAACTGAAAGCCAGGGTGGTTCCGGCGAACGCTGCCGCCACACCCAGGACTTTGAGGGGGGTATTGAAGAATTTCATTGGTCTTAACCTCAAATCTAAGTTGGCGTTATTCAGGCGTCACAGCCAGCTTGGTAGCTGGCACATACATCACGGCCTGCGTACGCTTGCCTTCGATAATACGGATCGCCTTGGCGATTTCGTCCTTGTACTTGCCTTCCAGCGGCACCCAGGACTTGGTTGCCCGGTCATAGCGGGCAGCGTGTTTCTTGGTTGGGTCCATGTAGACCAGAGCCACACGGCCGAACAGAACCATCTGGACCTGGACAGGCTCAGAGACGCCGTCGATCTGGATTTCTTCGGTCCAGGTATCGTTGGTGCGGCCATATTCCATCTCACGCTTGTAGGCGTTCATGATCTGGCGATAACGCTCAACCACAGAGACGCGAGGATCTTCCAGGTGGGCGCGCAGGGTCGCAATCAGGTCGCGGCGCTCTTGAAGACGGAATGGCAGGTCGTTTTCAACGAACTCTTCCAGGTCATCAATCAGCTCACCCAGCATCGGTGCGGTTTGAGAGGTAATTTCGTCGACGCGGCTAAGCTGGTCTTCAAGTGAAGCGAGTTCCCGCTCCTGGCTCTCTACGGCGGCGGCTTGCTGGCGCGCATAGAGTTCGGCAGACGTTCTGCGCTGTACCAGTGTACGGAATTCACCGACAAGGTCAGAACGCTCGTCATCCAATTGGTTGATCTGGGTTTGAACGCGCTCTGCTTGACGTGTTGCCCGTTCTCCAACCTCCAATGCCTGGCCCAATTGGCCCTGCGCGGTGGCCGGAAGCGCTACGCCGACAACAGTTGCGGCTAGAATGGCTCCACGAGCCGGTGTCAGAACTTTCTTCATGAAGTCTGCCTCTCACTCTCCGAATAATGCGCCATATACTGATGACGCAGAAAACTTGTTTAGACGGACAACCGACGTTGCCTGTCGCTATTCAGCTAACGGGAACACACACAAGAACCCGCAGTTTTTGGAGACTCGGATAAAACACCGTCTCCCCCAAATTTTCTCTCGGGACGCTTATCGCCCTCTTTTCAAACGGATTGTGTTCACCGCGATGACCAATCCTTAATGCTTGCAATATGCACCTGTGCAAAATGCATTACCGCTTGTCAAACTCTCATTCAGAATTGAGGCAGTTGCAAGGCGATATTGAAACAGTATTACATTATGTGACTGGCCTGCCAAACGAAAAATAAGCTCTGGCAGGATGTGGCTGGGGTGCCAGGATTCGAACCTGGGAATGCCGATACCAAAAACCGGTGCCTTACCACTTGGCGACACCCCAACTGAGCGGCGGACATAGCTAATCAATTTCGTGCTTGCAACAGCAAATCGCAACACATCTGCAACTCGTGTAGAATCCACACCAGACACAGCCAATCACGGATCATATTCCGCCTTTGCTTTAGCGCGCCATCGTACGCGCATGATCTCCCCTGCCCGATTTGACCCGGATCAACACGCCTCGGCACGGCCCCAACTGCGTCATAAACATCAAATTGCACATTTGGTTTTTGACAATTGGAGATAAACGTCCCATATCGTTAGACGATAAATCTATTTGGAGCTACGCGACATGAAAACCTTTTTCCTGGCCATGGTCGGCGCTGTTGTTGGCAGCATCGTTGCCTTGTTGCTCGCGATCTTCATCGGCGCGCAGATCATTGGCGGCCTGTCACAGCCCCCGGAAATGCCCAAGAACATGGTGCTGTCTCTCGACCTTCGAAACACCTGGGAAGATCAGGCCCCGCGATCCGGGTTTGATGCCTTGTTTGGCCAGGAAGGCTTTATTGACGTGATCTCCAAGCTCGACGCGGCGATTGATGATGAGCGCGTCAAAGGCGTCTACATCCGGGCGGCAGAGTTTGGCATCGGCTCCTCACGCGCTGAAGAGCTGCGCGATGTGCTGAAAGACTTCCAGGCCTCTGGAAAGTTCGTGATTGCCCATAGCCAGGGCACTTATGGTGGCGGCCCATCCGCCTATCGTGCCATTGCCACGGCAGATGAGATCTGGGTTCAGCCGGGAAGCGACCTGATCGCAGGTGGTATTTCATTCGAGACCCTGTTCCTCAAGGGTTTGTTCGACAAACTGTCCATCTCGCCTCAGATCGAAGCCTTCTACGAGTACAAGAATTCCCCGAATGGCTATCAGGAAACCGATTATACCGACCCTCACCGCGAAGCGATGACGCGGCTGGCAGAATCCGTCTGGACCATCTCTCTGGCAGATATTGCAGCGGATCGTGACATCACCATTGATGCCGCCCGTGCGGCCCTCGAATCGAGCCCGGTCAGTGCTGAGGAAATGATTCGCCTGCACCTGGCAGACAAGTCGGGCTGGCCATTGAGCGCCGAAGATGCCGTGCGCAGCCGCGCCGGCGAGAATGTCGAGTTCATCGGCGTGTCGGCCTACCGACCTGACCCAGTGAAATTCTCTGCTCCAACCATCGCTGTGGTCGGGGGAGAAGGCCCGATTGTGACAGGCTGGTCCGAGGAAGGCCTCTTCGCTGGTGGCAAACCATCCTTGTCTTCCGACACGATCAGCAATGCCATTCTTGAAGCGGCCGCCAATGATCGCGTCGAGGCGATCGTATTCCGTGTCGATAGTCCCGGCGGGTCCCCTGTCGCATCTGACCAGATATGGAATGCCGTCAACGTCGCGCAGACCAAGTATGGCAAACCGGTCGTCATTTCCATGGGATCAGTTGCAGCCTCAGGCGGCTACTATATTTCCACAGGCGCTGACTGGATCGTCGCCAACCGCACGACCATTACCGGCTCAATCGGCATTTTCGGCGGCAAGATCGCGATTGCCGAGGGCTTGGCCAAGATTGGTGTCAACGTCCGCTCGATTGATGTTGGCGGTCCATTCACGGGGGCTTTCACGTCCGCAGACGTCTTCACCGAAGAACAGCGGACACTGCTTCGGGCCTGGCTGAAGCGCGGTTATGACCGCTTCCTGACCCTGGTTGCCGAGGGGCGCAACAAGAGCTTCGAAGATGTTCATGAAGTAGCCCGCGGCCGCGTATGGAGCGGTGAGGATGCGCTCGAAAAAGGCCTGGTGGATGAACTTGGCGGCATTCGCGCCGCCATGGTCAAGGCCGCAGCCCTGGCAGAGATCGACCCAGATGCGGATGTTCGCGTCCTCTACTACCCAACCATGTCCACCGATTTCCCCTTCTCGGGCGCGATGGGCGCCAGCGCGACAGCTGACCTGGAAACGCTGAGCCAGATTTCTGATGTGCTCAGCGACCCGCGCCTGCAGGCGATTCTGCAAGAATACGAAGCCACACGTGCCGGTACGATCCAGGCACGCATCCCAGCTCTGACCGAGCGATAGACGGGCACCGTCTGCCCCGCATCAAAGCGCCAACTGCGTTTTGTTGCGCGGCGCGCCGCCACATTCCTTGAAACCTCTGGCCAGCGCATATAGTTGCGAAGGCCAGAGTTGAGAGAGACACCATGAGCACATCAACCCTCGAGTCCCGTCGCCTGCACACGTCTGAAACGGCGCAGAGCATGCAGGATGTTCGCTACGAAATTGATCGGCTTGATCGTGAACTCGTAAAGCTTCTGGTCGAACGACAGTCGTTCATGGATGCCGCAGCCCGAATCAAGGGTACTCGAGCGGCGGTGCTCGATCGTCCACGGATTGAGGATGTGGTGACCAAGGTGCTCGCCGAATCTGAAAAACAAGGCCTGTCCCCGGCGATTGCCGAGCCGGTCTGGCGCACCTTGATTGACCGCTGCATCGCCTACGAATTTCGGTCCTTTGATGCGCGCAAGCCCGGCTTGGACAATTCGTGACTGGCGCGTGCACACGCATCCAGAACCATCGCCAACTCAGTTTTGATGTCCGATAAGGCTGTCGCCGCTGCGACCCGACTGGCTGTCCCGCTTCGTCCCAGTTTCTCGGCGGTCTCACATGTTTTGGCGAAATCGTGCGCCCCGATGCTCAACGCTGCGCCCTTCAAAGTGTGCGCGGCGTCTGCCCACTGGGTGGCTGGGCTGTCGACATTCAGCATCTTGCCCCAGGTCGAGGCCTGGTTGCGGAAAATGTCGAGGACCTCATCGGCCAGTTCGGCGTCACCGCCAGCCATGCTCAGAAGATGGGGAATATCCAGTTCCATTGTGACCTTTTCCGTACGCGGTTCACACTTGTGTGATTCCACCTAACATTTTATTGGTAAGTAAGGTATTGTGGCTATCAACTGCTTACCAAGTTGAATTTTTTGCAAGAAGGCCTGTGGGGCTAACATGATTAAATTTCTAGCGACGCTGCGAAACATCCTGGTGATCATCGTCCTGAGCTGGCTCGGTTTCAACGAGGCACCAAAAGACAATAATGCGCCTGAAGATAACCGCGTAACGCCTTCCAGCCAGCTGCTTTTCCAATAGCGCTGGCTTCGACCGCCAAAGCAAGTGGCGCCCATTAGCAAACGGCTTATAAGACCCGTATGCGTGTTGGCCTGTTTCTCTACCGACAACTCACCCGATTGCTGTCACCGTTTACCGGCTGGCTTCTGCAGCGGCGTGTGGCCAGGGGCAAGGAAAACTCAAAACGCCTGAATGAGCGCGTTGCCAGGCAACTGCCCCCGCGCCCGGATGGCACGCTGGTCTGGTTTCATGCCGCCAGTGTCGGCGAAAGCATGTTGCATTTGGCCATTGCGCGGACATTGCTTGAGCGGGGCTACACGATCAATTGCCTGTTCACCTGCCAGACGCTGACAGCAGCAGACCGGATCAATGATTCGCTGGCCCAGAATGATCGCTTCGCTCAAACCTGGACGCTTCAGCAGATGGCCCCGCTGGACACACCGGGCATCGCCCAGAGGTTTGTAACCCATTGGCAGCCCGACCTGGCTGTGTTCGCTGAAGGAGATGTCTGGCCCAACCTGCTCACTTGCCTGCAAACGGCCGGGACTTCGACAGCGCTCATCAACGCCCGGATGACGGACAAGTCCCTGACGGGCTGGTCGCAATGGCCCAAAACAGCGGCACATGTTTTCGGTGGCTTCGACGCCTTAATGGCCAGTGACAAAAAAACCGCTATGGGCCTGCAAAGCCTGATCGGGCACCCTGTCCCCTGCCACGGCAACCTGAAATCCGCCCTGCCGCCGCCACCGGTCTCCCTCGATGAGCTTACCGCCATCCGCGCGCAAATTGGCGACCGCAAGGTTCTCTTCGCCGCATCGACCCATACCGGCGAAGAGGCACTGGTCATCGACGCCATCATGCGCATGGACAAGCGCCCGTTCACCATTATTGCACCGCGCCATCCTGAACGGGGTGACCAAGTTCAGACACTCCTGGAAATCTCGCAGTTGAAATTCGCCCGGCGCAGCCACGAGGACGCCATCACACCTGAAACTGATGTTTTGCTGGCCGATACGATGGGTGAGATGGGGCTATGGTTCCGCCTGGCGGATACGGTTTATCTCGGCGGCGGTCACACACCGGGTGTTGGCGGACATAATCCTCTGGAGCCGCTCCGATTGGGCAAACCTGTGCTCACTGGCCCCAGCCTGTTCAACTTTGCGGACATGACGAGAGACCTGGCCGACAAGGGCGGCCTCGTCATTATCGATTCGGCAGAGGACCTGATCTCCCATTTCCCCGCGCCGGCCCCGCCAGCCGCCCTGATAGATGAGCTGGAGCAGAATGCATTTGAGCCCATGAACGCAACCGTGGCCGCTCTGGTGCCGCTCTTGCCAGCAAAGGGCGGGGCTTCATGAAGGAACCATACTTCTGGAGAGCGGGATTGGACCCCAAGTCGCGCGAGGCAGCCCCATTGACGCGGTTGCTCTTGTCGCCACTGGCCTGGCTCTATCGCAATGTCACGGAATGGAAGCTTACCCACACGACGCCTCTGGATGTTCCGGCCAAGGTTATCTGCGTTGGCAACATCACGGCGGGCGGGGTCGGCAAGAGCCCGGTCGTGGCGGCGATCCGAAAGCGCCTCAATGGCCTGACAGACCAGCGCATTGCCACCTTGTCACGCGGGTATGGTGGCAGCCTGAAAGGCCCGCTCAGGGTGAACCCGGATCAGCACAGTGCTGAGGAAGTCGGTGATGAGCCGGTCATGTTGTCCATGTCGGGGGAAAGCTGGATCAGTGCAGATCGGGGCGCGGCTGGCCGGGCCATGTCAGACGCGGGCGTCGGTATCATCGTCATGGATGACGGTCATCAGAACCCATCGCTGCGCAAGGATCTTACCTTGGTTGTGGTCGATGCACAGTCTCAATTCGGCAATGGCCACATCATCCCTAAGGGGCCGCTTCGGGAACGTATCTCGTCCGGCCTTGCACGTGCCGATGCCGTCATCCTGATGGGTGATGGCTCCTGCCCTGACGCATTAAGACAATCTGGCCGCCCCATCCTGCGCGCAAGCATCGTCCCGACAACCGTCCTGCCTGACCAGGCTTATGTCGCCTTTGCCGGTATCGGCCATCCGCAGAAATTCTTCGATACGCTGTCTTCGATGAAGCTTGACCTGCGTGAAAGTGTTCCTTTCCCGGACCATCACACGTTTTCCCAGGCCGACCTGCGTTACCTGCGCAAACTCGCTGATGAGAGTGGCGCGCAGCTTGTCACGACCGAGAAGGATTTTGCCCGGCTGTCGCCAGAGGACCGCGCAGGCATCTTGACCCTGCCCGTGGAAGCGCAATTTGAAGACACTGATGCGCTCGACAATCTCCTGTCAGATGTGCTGAAAGCGCAGGCGAAATGAACAAACCATCCGACCAGCAATATATTCGGTCTGCCGATATCGAGAACCGCTCGACCTTTTGGCAACGCGTGCAGTGGCGGATCGAAACGGTTGCCTGGGATGTCATCTATTGGGCGCCAATGAAGATGCTCGGCCCGGATCGCGCGTCCAACTTTCTGGGCTGGCTGTTCCGCAAGCTCGGGCCACACCTGTCTCAGCACAAGACGTCCCTGCGCAATCTCAAGCTGGCCTTCCCGGACAAATCCAGGGCAGAGCTGGACAAGATTGCCCGGGATGCGTGGGAGAGCGTGGGCCGGACCGCTGGCGAGCTACCGCACCTGTCAAAGATACGGCCCTATTCCACCGACCGTGTGAACGTCATTGGTGCAGAATATCTCGATCAAATCGAACAATCGGAGAAAGGCGCGATCTTTGTTTCCGGCCATTTCGCCAATTGGGAGATCATGGCAGCCGCCATTGTCTGCCGCCCGGTTGATTGCCTGATCACCTATCGTTCGCTCAACAATCCACACATTGACCGTCGCCTCAATAAGGCCCGGCACGATTACGGCATTGACGTGCTGACGCCCAAGGGTATGGGCACGCGCCATCTCATGCGGGCGCTTTCCAAGGGGCGTTCAGCGGCCCTGATGAATGACCAGAAATTCAACGAGGGCCTGGCCGTCGACTTTTTTGGCTATCCGGCCATGACGGCGCCCGGCCCGAGCCGTATGGCCCTGAAATATGACGTTCCCATCGTCATGGTTTCGACGCGGCGCACCGGCCCAGCCCGGTTTGAGGTTGAGATCCACGCGCCGTTGAAACTTGAAGATACCGGCGACGTCGCCCGCGATGTCCAGGCCGGCGTAGAGCAAATCACGCGTTTCATCGAGGACGAAGTGCGCGCCAATCCCGGCCAATGGTTCTGGCAGCATCGGCGTTGGCCGAAAGAAGCCTGGGCCGCAGCTGACGTGATGGACATCAACAGATGATTCTTCTGCCATGAGCTTGCCCGCCCTGCCTTGATGCTGTTACTCGTCACGCAAACATGAAGGATAAACCCATGTCGGATCGTCGTGAGACGCCCCGTGCCCAGAGACGGACACGAAAACCCAATCGACCTCACCCCAAGAGCGCCCCGGCCAAGCAGGACTGGAGCGATGGCGAGCGCATCGCCAAGTATCTCGCGCGAGCGGGCGTTGCCTCGCGCCGTGAAGTCGAAGCGATGATCGAACGCGGGGAAGTCTCCGTGAACGGCAAGAAGCTGAAGACCCCGGCATTCAAGGTGCATGGGCGCGAGGATATTCGCGTCAATGGAAAACGGATTGAGAGCCACGCGCCAGTGCGCGTCTGGCGCTATCACAAGCCGGCGGGCCTGTTGACCTCTACCAGTGACCCGGAAGGGCGCCGTACGATCTTTGATGAGCTGTCCAGGGCCCTGCCTCGAACGGTCACAATCGGACGTCTCGACCTGACGACCGAGGGGTTGTTGCTATTGACCAATGATGGCGGGCTGGCCCGCGCAATGGAGCTGCCGAGCACTGGCCTGCCGCGCGTCTATCGCGCTCGTGCGCATGGCAAGGTAACGCAGGCCCAGCTTGATGAGTTGCTCGACGGCGTTGAGCTTGAGGACGGGACCCAGTTTTCCAGCATCAAGGCGACCCTGGAGCGTGAGACCGGCACGAATAACTGGATCACGATCGAACTGACCGAAGGCAAGAATCGTGAGGTGCGCCGCGCTTTGGAACATCTTGGCCTGAAAGTGAACCGCCTGATCCGAACCCAGTATGGTCCTTTTGAGCTTGGTGACCTTCGCCCTGGCGCTGTCGAGGAAATTCCGGGCAACCTGGTCTTCAACTCTCTGCAGGAGACGGTCTCTTCCCAATTCTTGCCACAGCCGCGTGACATGTCTGAACGTAAAGGTCGCCCGAACCGCCCGCGTCCACGCAAACGAAACTAGGCGACGGGCGCGCGGTCTCTCAGGTAGTCGAGCGTTGCCGCCAGCTCCATGGGCAGGCCCAACGCGAAGCCCTGCACGTAGCTGAAGCCAATTTCGCGCAGCACACCCAGTGTTTCCAGCTCTTCAACGCCTTCAGCCGTCGTTTTCATATCAAGCCGTCGGGCCAGCAGGTTGAGCGATTCAAGAATGGTCAACACCCGTGGATTGGCGACCTGCGCAATCAGGTCTGCATCAATCTTCAGACTGTCAGCTGGCAGGTGCGCCAGCCACAGGAAAGACGAATGGCCAGAACCGAAATCATCCAGGACCAGGGCTGCACCCGCATCACGCAGCGCCGTTGCCACCTCAACCGCCCGGTCGGCATCACGCAGCGCGGCCTGTTCTGTCAGCTCCAGGCGCAAGGATCCTTTGCGTAGCTTGTGTCCACTGATCAGGGCCGCCACAATATCAACCAGCGTGTCATCCACTAGGTCCTGGCTAGTCAGGTTGACCTGCACGAAGGCCTCTTCCATGCCGTTCAGGACCGTCCATGTGCTCAACGCCTCGGCAGCATGGATCAACATGTTAGAGGCCAGCGCCTGATCGTCGAAGGCGCGTGCTGCGTTGCCCTTGCCACGCTGGCGACTATCAGGCCAGCGGGCCAGCGCTTCGAATCCGGCCACACGTCCGGTATTCAGCGATAATATCGGCTGGAAGACCGGAACCAGGGTCGGGCCAGGCCCTTCGTCCCGGGCCGCGCGCACCTCTTGCACAACCAGAACCCCGCGCGCGACATTCTCGTCGATAAAGGCCCCAGCCAACTGGAAGATTTGGCCGTCAGCCAGGCGTAGTTCGCAGGTCACACTATGGTCATTGCCCTCAAGTGCCTTGGTCAGACGGCGAAGGCTCAGGCCATCAAGCAGCTTGCCAAAGTCCGGCAGGCGCCACTCACCGTTCAGGGAGGCAAGGATATGCTCCGCCTCGACCATCATGATCAGGCGGTTCGTGTCACCGCGCCAACTCCACTCACCAATTGTATCTGACATGACCAGGCTCCCAAGCCGCCAAGGCTAGATAGTTCAGCAGCCAAACACCATCAGTGTTTGCACAGTTCACTGATTTTCGCCTTCACCGCTTCGGTCGATGGCGCGACATGATCGTAGACTTCCTCAAGGTCGAGCAGGGCCTTGGCCCGCTCTGGCAGAGGTACGTCCCGGCCGGTGGCTTCCTTGACGGTTTCTGGAAACTTGGCGGCATGGGCCGTCGACAGGACTACTGTGGTTGTTTCCGAGATAGGCAGACGGCGCGCCGCTGCAGTTCCGACCGCCGTGTGCGGGCAGATCGTTGCCCCAGTCATCGCCAGGAAGCGGACCATTTCGGCTGTCGTATCCTCATTCGAGACCGTCTGGCTGGAGAAGCCTGAACCTCCCCAGACTGGGCAAACTGTTCATAGACCTGGCGCACGGTGGCCGCATCCCGGCCGCTTATTTCGAATAACAGACGTTCGAAATTACTCGGCACGGAAATATCCATGGCCGGACTTGGCGTTGCAACAGCCGACATCCGGTTCATCACGCCTTCTGAGATCAGCTCGTGCAGGGCCCGGTTCTCGTTAACGGCACAAGTAGCTTCGAACCCGTGCAACAGGCCGCAGCGCGCCGCCACATATCCGGCCAGCGCATCACCCATATTGCCAGATGGAACGACGAACCGCAGGGCACGTTGTGGCCCCAGCGCCGCCTGGGCCATCGCATAATAGACGCACTGGGCAGCAATCCTCGCCCAGTTGATCGAGTTGACCGCTGACAGGCCAACTTCTGCCGAAAACGCCTTGTCAGCGAACATCGCCTTCACAATCGCCTGGCAGTTGTCGAAGTCACCTTCAATCGCGAAATTGTGGACATTCTCCGCGCCGGTGGTCGTCATGAACATGCGCTGGATTGGCGATACCCGTTTGTCCGGGTGAAGGATAAACATGTCGACATTCGCAATATTGGCAAATGCCGCAGCCGCCGCCCCACCCGTATCACCAGAGGTCGCACAGACCACACTCAGACGTTGGCCACGCTGACCGAGCACGTAATCGAACAATTGCGCGATCAACTGCATCGCAACGTCCTTGAAAGCCAGGGTCGGCCCGTGGTGCAGCTCCATGACGAAACTGTTCGGCCCGTCCTGCACAAGTGGCGCGACACTGTGATGGCTGAAGGCGCCATAGGCTTTTTCGCATATCTGATCGATCACCGAACCGGGTAACGCCTCACCGGCGAAGGCCTGGATCACCCGGCTCGCGACGGAGACATAGCTTTCATTCACCTTGGCAGGGGCTATTTCCGGCCAGGTTTCGGGAATGTACAGGCCGCCATCCGGTGCCAGTCCGGCCAGGATTGCTTCGGTAAAATCGACCGGCGCTGCGTCTCCGCGCGTTGAAATATACTTCATTCTTATCTCCGAAAGCGCAGGCGCCCTTGTGAGTAATGGAAGGCGAGATAGACCGCGAGGAGGCCAATGGCCATCCCCCACCAGGTCAACGCATAACCAAAGTGACGCTCAGGTGGCAGGGGGTCAGCGACTTCGCCGAGGACATAGGGATTATCGGTGACGCGCACCTTGCTCATGTCAGCGCTATTCCTGACGATCAGCTGCACCGGCTCGACAAAGGCGACGGTTTCAGCGCTGTAGCTGAGGCGTGTCGCCATGCCCAAGGCATCGGGCGCGTACCAGATATTCGCGACAGGGTCATCCTTGGCTGAGAGGATACCGCGCCGGGCCGGCCGGTGCACAAGATTGGCCTGTCGGCTGTAAACAGGATCCAAGCGTTCAATGGCCATTGGCACCGGCTCCGGACCGCCCGTCGCGTCGATCAGGACCATGACCAGCTCGCCATGCTCCCCCAGGCGCGCAGGCGCATATCGTCGCCAGACCGGTTCGCTATCAATCGTCCCGTAGAGCTGTTGGACGTCTCCCGGATTACGAACATCAATGGTGGCATCAATGTTGTCAAAGCGCTGCACCTGGGCCGTGACAGGTTTCATCGCCATCTTCTGATTGTAACGGGCATATTGCCAGTTCCCGAGAAGGGTCAGGAAAACCAGACTGACAAGGGTCAGGACCGTCAGGATCGGCATGGGCCGAAACATCATTCCTGGTCGCCTTCCTTCGAGGTCCAGGTTGCTTCCTCGGCCTTGTGCTTCCATTGCAGGGCGAACAGCACCGATTTGAACGGTCGCAGCAGCAAGACAGCGACAAGGATGATGATTGGCGTCCAGAGCACGACCTGCACCCAGGCGGGCGGATCAAACAAGGCCTGCACGAGCAGGACTGGCGGTGTGACCAGAATGCCAACCAGGAACATTACGAAGAAAGCCGGGCCATCGCCTGAGTCGGCCTTTGAAAAGTCTGCCCCACAGGATGTGCAGTAAGGGGCCAGCCCAAGATAAGTCTTGAACACCGGCCCCTCCCCGCATTCAGGGCATCTGCAATGGATGCCAGCTGAAAGCGGTGAAATTTTTTGGCTCATGAGATCAGTGGCCGAGGACCAGTTGCGGCGTCACATAGACAAACGCGAACAGGAAGAGCCAGACAACGTCAACGAAGTGCCAGTACCAGGCTGCGAATTCGAAACCAAGATGCTTCTCCGCTGTCAGGCTGCCCGCATACATGCGGATCAGGCAGACGGCCAGGAAGATCGTGCCGATCACGACGTGTGCGCCGTGGAAGCCGGTCGCCATGAAGAAGGCCGAACCATAGATCGTGCCATCAAACGTGAACTGGGCTTCTGAGTATTCCAGAACCTGCAGCGCGGTAAACATCATACCGAGCACGATGGTCAGGAACAGCATCAGCTTGGCCTGGCTCATCTTGTTGTGCTGCAGCGCATGGTGCGCCGCCGTAACGGTCGTACCGGACAGAAGCAGGATCAGCGTATTCATCAGTGGCAGATGGAAGGCATCAAACGTCGTCACGCCAACCGGTGGCCACTCTGAAAAGCGAGCCAGACCCTCGGCATATACCGGGTTCGTCACATCAAAGGTCGCCCCAACGCGGGCCGCGTGGAAGATCGCGAATTCGAAGAAGCTCCAGAACCAGGCACCGAAGAACATGACTTCTGAAACAATGAACAGCACCATGCCGTATTTCAGGCCAATCGAGACGATGGGCGTATGGTCGCCAATACGGCCTTCCTTGATGACTTCGCGCCACCAGCCGAGCATCACCCAGGCCACCATGGCAAAGCCGATGACCATGACCCACGGGAAGCCTTCAGGAAGGCCAAAGAGGCCCTTCATGAAAATAACGGCACCCATGGCCAGCACAAAGACCGCAATCGAGCCGAGAAGCGGCCACGGCGACGGGTTAACGAGGTGATAGTCGTGTTTTACAGCATCGGCCATGCGAGGGAATCCCTTGTGGCAAGTTACAGATTTAGGCGCTTTTAGACCGTCATAACGAGAAACTGCAACACCTCAATCAAGAGATGCCGATTTCGCCGCACCCGGAAAAGCGTCGGTTTGGAAAAAAGTGTAGGAGAGAGTGATCGTGCGCACGTCATCGAGGTTGCGCTCTTCATCAAGCGCCGGGTCGATGAAGAAGACAACAGGCAGCTTCTTGGTCTCCCCTGCTGCAACCACGCGTTCCTCGAAGCAGAAGCATTCCAGCTTGTTAAAGAAGCGTCCGGATTTATGCGGTGTGACGTTGTAGCTGGCGATGACGCTGACATCCTGATTCGACGTGTTGGTGACCTCGTAAAAGGCCAGTCCGTGCTCGCCCAGCTTGATCGGCAGGTCATTCTGCAACGCACGGAAGCGCAATGGCGCGTCGGCCACATTGGCATCGAATCGGACGTGAATTTCACGGTCGAGCACGTCTTCCGGCGCGGCATCAGCGATGCGCGTCGTGCCCCCAAAACCGGTCACGCGGCAGAACGTGTCATAGAGCGGCTTCGACGCGAATGCCAAGCCAAGCATGAACAAGGAGCCAAGCGCCAGCCCGACAGCAATCCGAACATCCTTCATCACTCGGCGTCCTTTGGCAGCTCAGTATTCTTCTTCGGGATGGCAGCATCCAAATAGAAGCCGTCGCTCTTTGAGTAATCAACGTCTTGAATGCGAATCACGCTGGTGACGCCGACCAGGATAACAAAAGCCAGTAGCGCCAGGGCCAGCCAGATATTGCGTTTCTTGCGCGCGGCGATCTGCTCCGCGCTGAGTTGTTGCACTTCAACCATTACAGAATGTCTCCAATCGCGAAATGTAGCCCCAAACCATGCTCGATGAGCAATGCGGCAAACAGCGCAAACAGGAAAAAGATAGAGAAAGCGAACGTGCCCATGGCCAGTTTGCGCTCAGAGGCCCCGGCCGATGGCCCACCCGCCTGGCTGCGCACAATGCGAACCGCCAGAAACAGGAAGCCCAAGCCCAGGGTCATGGATGTGACCAGATAGATTGCGCCGCCAAGCCCGGTCAGGACGGGACTGACAGCAATCGGCACAAGCAGAATCGTGTAGGCAAGGATATGCAGCCGCGTCGATTTCGCGCCATTCGTCACCGGCAGCATCGGCACATCAGCTTTCTCATACTCCTTGTGGGCGACGAGGCTGAGCGCCCAGAAATGCGGCGGCGTCCAGAAGAAGATGATCGCGAACAACAGCCACGCATCCAAGGGCGCATTGCCGGTCACCGCGGCCCAGCCGATGACCGGGGGAAATGCTCCTGCTGCCCCACCAATGACGATGTTCTGCGGCGTCCGGCGTTTCAGAAGCATCGTGTAGAACCAGCCATAATAGGCGATGGATATGGCCAGCAGTCCGGCGGCCAGCACGTTGGAAGAGAGCCACATCAGAAGGGTTGATACGATCGACATGATGATGCCCAGGGTAAGAGCTTCTGCGCGCGGCACAGCCCCAGACGGGATCGGCCGCGTCGATGTCCGGCTCATCACAGCGTCAATATCGGCGTCATACCACATATTGATCGCGCCCGC
>CBDUKI010000010.1:0-20954 GCA_965367765.1 uncultured Henriciella sp. | reverse complement strand
CCGTCTGCAGCGAGGACCGCTCGCAACGCATGCTCGATACTGCCAGTGACATCCTGCGGATCACTACTGACGAACACCCCTGACGTCAAGCGATCCCGGGCAGCCGATTCTTCCAGGAGAATGCGTGCACAGGCCTGTGTCAGCCGGTCGTTAGGTGTGCGATATCGACGTCCCAACGGGAATACGATGCCTCGCAATATCAGACCGGTACAACGCTGGTGATCGATGGCGGCTATTCGATTTTCTAGGTCGACTGAGCAGAAACCAGCGCAAGAAAAAAGGGCTGCCCCACTCCAAGGGCAGCCCTTCCTGGTTCAGGACTTGTGATCGGCTTAATTGCCGTCAGTTGCCTCTTCAAGCGCGTCCGCTGCATCATCGGCAGCATCTTCGGCTGCGTCTGTTACATCTTCTACAGCTGCATCAACTGCGTCGGTTGCGTCTGTGATGGTTTCATCAATGACGTCAGCCGCCGCATCAGCCGCATCCGTTGCGTCTTCGGTGACCGCTTCGGCAGCATCTTCTGTTGCTTCAACAGTTGCCTCGACGGCATCCGTAGCAGCGTCAGTTGTTGTATCGGCAGCTTCCTCTGCCGGTGTACAGGCAGCCAGTCCGCCCAGGACGGCAGCGGCAATTGCAAAGTTCAGTTTTGACATGGAAAAATCTCCCCTTCTCCAACGCGAAATAGCGCACACTCAGCCTATCTGAGAATTGCACCATGCGCTGCAATCAATTGCACAAGCCAGGCCATCAGGCAAATATCGCAGCAAATGCAGGCAATTGCGCCCAAGATGCAGGCGTCATCAATCGCTCAATTGGTTGATTCGGTGTTTCAGAACGAATCATCCAGAACCAGGTCATCCCGGTGGACTATGGCGGGGCGCCCGCGATAGCCGAGAATGTGTTCAACCGTATCTGACTGCTGGCCGATGATCTTGCGGGCATCATCCGAACTATACGCTGTCACCCCTTTTGCGATGACACCGCCGGGGCCTTTCACGGCCACGGCCGCACCGCGGTCGAACTGGCCATGAACCCCGACAAGACCAACCGGCAGCAGGCTGGCACCCTGTGCCAGGGCTTTCACCGCCCCGGCATCAACCAGCAACGTCCCTTCCGGGTTGAGGTGGCTGCGCAGCCAGACCTGACGGGCCTTGTCGGGCGATAGGGGAGGCAGGATCCAAGTCGCTTGCTCGCCGTCAACGAGGGCTTGCAGGGGGTGTATGCGCTGGCCCAGCGTGATCGCCGTGGCACACCCAGCATTCCAGGCAATTTTTGCCGCTGCCAGCTTGGTGACCATGCCGCCGCTGCCGACGCCGGCGCTGGCATTCGGGTCACCTGCCATGGCTTCCAATTCGGGGGTGAATTCCCGGATGAGCGGGACATGTTCGGCATTGGGGTCAAGGCGCGGGTCGCCAGTGTAGAGACCGTCAATATCCGACAATAGAATTAGTACGTCAGCACCGACCATCTGGGCAACACGGGCCGCAAGGCGGTCATTGTCACCATAGCGAATTTCATCGGTCGCGACTGTGTCATTTTCATTGATGACGGGCAGGGCGCCGCGTTTCAGAAGCGTGTCCAGGGTCGCACGCGCGTTCAGCCAGCGGCGTCGGTTTTCAGTATCCTGCAGGGTCAACAAGGCCTGCGCCACTGGCGTATCAACGCGCGCAAAGGCTGCCGACAGTGCCGCCATCAGCAGGGGTTGGCCGAGTGAGGCGGCGGCCTGCTTGTCTTCAAGGCGTTTCGGTTTGTCTTCGCCGAGCGAATGACGGCCAAGCGCGACAGCACCAGAGGAAACCAGGATGATTTCATGACCGCGTGCCTTGAGCGTGGAAATGTCGTCCGCCAGCGCATTCAGCCAGTCCTGACGGGCGCCATGCTCGTCGGCCACCAGCGCCGAACCGATTTTGACAATGATCCGTCGTGCCTGCGCGATGGGAGAGGGTGAGAGCGAACTCACACAGGGCTCCATGCGTCATCGTCTTCATCATTTTCACGCGCGTGCGCGCGCAACTCGTTGAGCGCCTGCATCATCAGTTTCAGGGCCGTATCAACATGTTCGCCAGTTGCCGCCGACACACGCAATGGTTCCTGACCGCAAGCCTGACGCAGCAGTTCGGCCTGCTCGTCGACCAGTTCCTTGTCGAGGATATCAATCTTGCTTAGGGCCACAATTTCCGGTTTGTCAGCAAGCCCGGCATCATAGGCTTCCAGTTCTTCACGAACCGTGCGCCAGGCCCCTGCGACATCATCCTGAGTGCAATCGACCAAGTGTAGCAGAACCTTGCAGCGCTCGACATGGCCAAGGAAGCGGTGGCCGAGACCTGCGCCGTCAGCCGCGCCTTCGATCAGGCCGGGAATATCGGCTAGAACGAAGCGTGAGCCGGGGCCCAGATCAACAATCCCGAGGCCCGGATTGAGGGTCGTGAACGGATAGTCGGCGATTTTCGGCTTGGCTGCTGTCGCGCGGCTGAGAAAGGTCGACTTGCCCGCATTCGGCAGACCGAGCAGGCCGGCATCGGCGATGAGTTTCAAGCGCAACCAGAGTGTCCATTCCTCGCCTTCCTCGCCCGGATTGGCGCGGCGTGGGGCGCGGTTGGTTGCGGTCTTGAAGTGCAAGTTGCCCCAGCCGCCATTGCCGCCCTTGGCAACCAGCACCGTCTGGCCGATCTCTGTCAGGTCGGCAATCAGGGTTTCCTTATCTTCCTCGTAGACCTGTGTGCCGACGGGCACTTTCAGCGTGATGTTGTCGCCTGTCTTGCCATGGCGCTGCTTGCCCATGCCATGCCCGCCGCGCCCGGCCTTGTGATGTTGCTGGTAGCGATAGTCAATCAGCGTGTTGAGGCCCTCAACAGCTTCGATATAGACATGCCCGCCGCGTCCGCCATCGCCGCCATCGGGGCCGCCGAATTCGACATAAGCCTCGCGCCGGAAGGATGACGAACCGCGTCCGCCGTCTCCAGCCTTCACATAGATTTTTGCCTGATCGAGGAATTTCATGCCGTGTCCTAACCTGCGCCACACTGGATTACCAGATGGCGGCCTCATGGAGCTTTAATGATGATGATCGTTTCTAAGAGCCAGTTCGGCAGGCGCACCTCGCGTATAGCGCCTTGCTGGTGATGCAAACCCACGCGCCGCGCCGATCATGTCCTGTGTCCCGACTGGCATGAACCCAAGCTTGACCAGAACACGGCCCGACGCCGGATTGTCGACATAGTGGCCTGCAACAAAGCTTGATAGGCCCTGTTCGCGCTCAGCCCAGTCGAGCACGCCACCCGCTGCCTCGCTGACAAATCCATGGCCCCACCAGGGCTTTCCAACCCAGTAGCCAAGTTCCCACACGGGGCCAGGGTGGGCATCTAGCCCGACAATGCCGATCAGGCCGTCTTCAGGATGGATAATAGCGAATACGTAGCTCTCATCCTGCTGACGAACCTTTTCAAGCCAGGTTTCAGCATCGCTGAGCTGGTAGGGATATGGCGCGCGCCCAAGGTTCCAGGTCACGTCCTTTTCCCCAATATATTTGGCAATGCGCGGCGCATCGCTTTTCAGCGGCGTGCGCAGGTGCAGGCGTTCCGTCTGAATGATTGGGGAATTGGACATGTGATCCTCCGGCATGATGACAAATCAAAAGGGGAGACAGTGACCTGTCTCCCCTCTGGAAGTCTGTATTGGCCACTTTCTCAGCGACCGATGTCAGCCGCGCTTACTCTGCTGCGTCAGCAACCGGTAGAATCGAGACATATTGGCGGTTGTCGCGCTTGCGCGTGAACTGGACCTTGCCTTCAACCAGGGCAAACAGGGTGTGATCCTTGCCCATGCCGACGCCGCGACCCGGATAGGTCTTGGTGCCGCGCTGGCGGATGATGATGTTGCCGGGAATGACGTGCTCGCCGCCATATTTCTTCACGCCGAGATACTTTGGATTCGAATCACGACCGTTCCGGGTTGAACCACCTGATTTCTTATGAGCCATCTTGGCGCTCCTCTAATTCGGTTGGCGATACCAGACTTAAGCGTCTTTCGCCAATTCCTTAGCTTGTTTGATCCACTCGTCGCGCTCAATGCGGCCTGACATGTTCAGCTCTTCTTCAAGGTCGGCAACCTGTGCCTTCTTGAGTTTGGCGATTTGCCAGAAGTGGAAGATGCCTGCTTCATTCAGCTTTTTCTCGAAAGCCGGGCCAACACCTGAGATTTTCTTCAGGTCGTCTGCCTTGCCTTCAGCTTTGGCGAGGCGACCGCGCTCATCAGCCTCTGGCTTGGCGGCGGCTTTGGCTGGTGCCTTTTTAGGCGCAGCTTCTTTCTTCGGTGCGGCTTCCTTCTTAGGAGCTGCTTTGGCTTCAGCTTCTTCGGCCTTTTTAGGCGCTGCCTTCTTCTTGGCTGGGGCTTTCTTGCCGTCGGCCAGGATAGACTTGATCGTTACCACAGTTTCCAGCTGGCGGTGGCCACGCTTGCGCCGATAGGTGTTGCGCTGGCGTTTCTTGACAATCATCACCTTGGCACCCTTGCGCTGCTCGGCGACTTCACCAACCACGCTGGCACCGGCAACAACTGGCTCGCCAATCGTGACCTTGCCACCATCGCCCAGCATCAGGACCTGTTCGAACGTTACATCGTTGCCAGCTTCGGCTTCGAGTTTTTCAATGACGATTTCATCGCCCTCGGCAACCTTATACTGTTTGCCACCTGTCTTAATGACCGCGAACATAGCGCACGTCCTTCCGGAACTTCAGATAATAACAACTTGGCCGCTGCCAGATAGGGCGCGGACATGAAGGCGCGGGTAAACACCAAACACTGCTGCGAGTCAAACCAAAATTGGCGCGAAAAGCAGGTTGAAAGCAGTTTGGTTCTGGCTGTGCGACTTTTCCGCAATTTATCCGCCCCGTCAGGACCCGGATGGCATGGTGACGATGAACCGGCGCGCAGGGTACACGCGTTTGACATTGTGCTGGTCAGCGCAGCAGATTTGCCAATCTTGGCACACTTCTTGCGGATTTTCTCGAAAATGCTGACACTGTCTGGCGGTGAGCAGAACGAGGCGCGCATGGAAAAATACCTGTTCAAGAAGGTCGAGCTCTGGGTGACTGGACTTGTCGTGATGGGCATGCTGGTTGCGATGTTCGTTTTCGGGGTGCTCGTGCGCGATGTTGCAAAGGGCAAATCACGACTCGGGTTTATTGGTCAGGCCGCCTATGGCGTTGCCTCCCTGCCGAGCATGGCGGCGCACGAACTGTCCATGCTGGCCAGTGGAGACCTGGCCGGCATGTCCACTGATCATTCCGACCGTTTCGAAGGCCAGTCCGGCTGGACGTTCCACCCGGCACGTCTCACCTCGGGCCTCGACGGATACCTTCTGTTCAGTCGCCATGATGGAGACGCTGGCCACCATGTGTTCGAACTGGTGGACCTGACCTCAGGTGAAGTAGTTCATCGTATCGACCTCGATAGCGACAAGCTGTTCGCCGGGGCTTCACGCGAGACGGTTCGGGCCGATGTCGATGACTGGAAGCCGGCGCGCTTCCAGGCTGTCCACCCGCTGCCTTTGGATAATGGTGACATATTGGTCAAAGGCCACCGCACACCGATGGTCCGCATGTCACCTTGTGGCGAGCCGGTCTGGGTACAGGACGAGTTCGTTTTCCATCATACAACCGAACCGGACCCGGACGGCACGTTCTGGACCTCCAGCTGGATAGAGACGCCGCGGGTCGAGGGCCTGAATGAGCGTTTCCTGGATCCGGGTATCGTCCAGTTCTCCAAGGATGGCGAAATTCTCCATGACCAATCGCTGACCGAAACCATGCTTGAGCAGGGGCTTGGTTACATGATCTTCGGGGATGAGCGGTTCTACGCCGACCCGCTCCATCTCAATGATGTTCAACCCGTCCCCGGCGAAGGGCCGTACTGGAAGAAGGGCGATGTCTTTGTCAGCCTGCGTCACATTTCGACGATCATGCAGTATCGCCCATCCGAACGCCGCATCGTCTGGTTCAAGCAGGGGCCATGGTCGGCCCAGCACGATGTCGACATCATCGACGAGACCACGATCGCCGTCTTCAATAACAATATGCTCAACCTCGGCTCGGGGGCCTTTGTCGATGGGCATAGTGACGTGATGTTCTACAATTTCGAAACCGATGAAGTCACGTCCCCGTATGGCGATCTGCTGGCAGAACATGATTTCCGCACGGAAGCAGCTGGCCTGTTCACGCTGCTGCCGGACGGCCATTTATATGTTGATGAGGCCGAGTCGGGCCGTACCCTCATCTTCACGCCTGTTGGCGAACTGGCGGTCGAGCACGTCAATCGCGCAGAGAACGGCCTGATCTACCATCTCGGCTGGAGCCGGTATCTCGACCGCGAAGCGGGCGACCGCCTGTTGGCGCAGTTCTCGCAAGCAACCTGCCAATAGGGTACAAGATGTCAAAATTCAGTGCTGGGCAAAGGAAAACAAAGATGACCTTCTATCGCATGACGGCCTTGGTGGCCTGTTTCACACTGTTTCCTGGTGCGGCCATGGCCTATGTCGGCCCTGGGGCAGGTCTCGGCGCTATCGGGGCCCTACTGGCGCTGATCGGAACCTTGTTTCTCGCCCTGGTTGGCTTTGTCTGGTACCCGGTCAAGCGGGTCCTGCGTCGCCGCTCACAGCAGGCAGAAGACGGGGCAGGCGAGGCTGCTCCTGGCGAGCCTGAAAACTAGACCCTGTCTGAGCTGAACCCGTGATCCTGCTAGCTGCCCTGTCCGTCCTTGGTTTCCTGATTGCGTTTTCAGCCAGCGGACTGGTCGGCGCATCGCGACATGTCATTTCGACAGGTCAGGAAGCGATGGCCACGATGCGCGATCCAAACCTGCATGATGACCACAAGGAAGTGGCCATGCAGAAAGCCTCGATCAGCCTGTTCAAAGCCTTCTTCGGGATCGTCCTGCGGTTCATGGCCTGTCTCCTGGCCGCATTCGTGCCGCTCTGGCTTGCTGACGTGTTTGGCTGGATCAAGCTTGAGCAGGCGATCAGCTATCTGTCGCGCCTTGATGTGATTCTGGTAATCTCGGTCATCATGATCGCGCTGTGGTGGTTGGGCCGGATGATCGGACGGCGCGATGTGGACGGCTACAGTTTTCTTGACCGCACGTTGCACCGCCTCGCGCTTGGGGGCACGGCGATCCCGAATGTCCTGCTTGACCTGGAAATGTCGCGCTTCCTGCCAGCCGCCCCGAAGGATGGGCTGGGCCCGCACATCGTCATCTGTGGTCTTGCCCGTGCCGGGACGACCGTGTTGGCAAGAGACCTCTTTGCAACGGGTGAGTTTGGATCGCTGACTTATCGGGACATGCCGTTTGTTATGTCCCCGAACACTTTTTCCGGGCTGTCAAAGTCAGCTCATATCGACAAGAAGGAGCGCAGTCACGGTGATGGCCTGATGGTCGACCTGGACAGTCCCGAAGCGCTGGATGAAGTGCTCTGGCGGCTCAGGACCGGGCGGGACTACATTCAGCAGGACCGGTTGGTTCCGCACCAGCCAAACCGCGAACAGGTGAACGCCTATGGCGATTTCCAGCGTCTGGTCATGCTGAAAACAGGCAAGCGGCGCTATTTGTCGAAGTCAAATAATTCCTGTCTGCGCCTGGATGCGCTGGCCGGGCAAATGCCTGATACGCGCTTCCTCGTGCCATTCCGCTCGCCTGTGCATCAATGCCGGAGCCTGATCCGCCAGCAGGAGAAGTTCACTGGCGGGACGCGTTTCCAAAAGGATTACATGACCTGGCTCGGGCATCACGAGTTTGGCGACACGCACAAGCCATTTGTGTTTGGCCAGGCACCCGTGGGTAATCCGGGTGAGGTCAGCTATTGGCGGCAGATCTGGCTAGATACATATTCCTCGCTCTCCGAGATTGCCGGAAGGCATGGCAATGTCCTGCTCGTATCCTACAATGATCTGTGCCGCGATCCTGAATACCGTGAAACCGTTTTGAAGGAGGCGGGTCTTGAGGGCTTCAGGTTCAGTGAATTGCGCGAACTTGATGCACCAGAGGCCGAAGCGTCAGATCGTGCCGAGTGGGACGAAGCCATGGCGCTTTATGAGCGTATGCGCGCAACGGTACTGGAACACTGACAGCCTGAGCCGACATGGAAAGGCCTCTCGCGAGAGAGGCCCATCCCGTGCGATCAAGGCCGAGGCGTCATGATGACGGTCCTCGTGGCGTCTGCGCTCGTCCACACAAGTTCGTCATCGGAGCGGAAGTGCATAATGCTTCCGGAGGTGTGGCGATACTTGTTATCACCGATCTTGTCGTAGGTGATGATATTGGTCGTGCCGACCCGGCGCATGGTGACCTGCATGTCGGTCTGGGTGAGAAACTGGTTGATCTTGGTTTCCCCATCTGACTCGAATTCCCAGAAGCCGATCACGTCAATGACCTCACTTTCGTCGGTATAGTAGACCTCAAGCGGGATGCCGCGACCACAATTGCGGTTTTCGTTCATGTAGCGCATTACGGTGAAGCCCCGGCGGAAGCAGATACGCTCGACGACATCACCTGCATTGTTGCGGCGCTTATAGTCCCGCCAGTCGGTAGCGGTTGCGCGTTCGAACACCAGGTCTGAGCGGGTGACACCATTCTTGGTAATGTTGACGATGATCTCTTCCTTGTCGCGGCTGCGCACATAGATCTGGGTTCCGCCCGGTACGAATGCGTTGCGGCCATCATAGTTCATCTCTCGCCACTCATGCAGGGCACAACCCATGTCATAATCGCAGAACTGGGATGTTTTGGCGCTTACATACTTGCTGGAAATGCCTTTGCCCGCACCGGCGCCAAAGCTGATGGTAAAGCCTTGGTATTTGCCCAGCCACTCGTCGACATCATTGTTGTTCTTGTCGACTTTTTCGAACCAGAAGGCGATGGCGATAGAAGGTTGGACGCCGACCCCCTTGATTTCCGAGGCCAGTTTGCCGCCAGCCAGATCGACCAGGTCGAAGACATAGCCGTGCGACTTGCCGCGCAGCTGATTGAAGTCAGCCATCCACATGCCAACGGTGACACCGCCATCGACGCCAACGCCCGGGCCGACGGCAACGGCGCCGCTGGAATACCATTTCATGTCTTTGCCTTCGCCATGCTCAGCGCATCGGAAGGCCCCGCCAACTTCACCATCGACGCCGACAATGACTTGTGCTCCGGCACTGACCCCCAATGACCAGGTCTTGTGATCATCCCCAGCGCAAGCCTGGTTGTCGGGGACATCGCTTGGAACTTCGCCATCATCGCTCTGCATCGAGTTTTTCAAGTCGTCATTGCCATCAATATCCTTGGCAAAGCTGGTCACCTGATTGATCGTGTCCATGCCGATCTCGTCGAATTTGGCCATGGCCGCGCGGCGGGTTGCTTCCTCGATTGACAGAACGCAGGTGCCGTTCAGCTTGCGCTTCATGCCAGGTTTGCAGGTGTCACCGCGATCGGTGATCTTGCAGGCCTGCTGGCCTTCATCGCCGCAAGGTTTGCAATAACCATTGGTTTCTGTCGTCCATTCCGCGCATTGGCGGCCTTCTTTCATGGCTCGGCAGGCAGGCTGGTTCAGGCCGCCACAGCTAACACAGATACCGCGATTGTCAGGTGCATAGCGATCGCCCCGGCACGGGTATCCAAATTCGGATTTCGGGCAGGCCTTCTGACCTGGCCCACCGCAGGCCCGACAGATGCCGCTCTTGTTCTCCAGCCCATTGCCGCAACCGAAGGGGATGCGTCCGACCTCGCATCCCGGCTGGCCATCCGCTTTGCCACAGGTCACGCATTTGCCGCCCAATGGCGCCAGGTTCTTGTCGCATTGGAACCCGATGCGTTTGGCTGGCCAGGGTTTCTGGTTTCGCTGTCCCCAGGCGCGGCAATAGCCCTTATACTTGGTCAGCCCGCGATTGCACTGCGGACCTGGTTTCCAGACCCCACAGGCTTTCTGGTCCTTGCCACCACAGGCGCGCGCTTCGGCGCTTGGGGTCGAAATCATCGCAATGGCCAGGCAGAGAAACACCGCCTTGACGAGTAAGAGAATGCGGAACTGGAAACTTGTCATGGTTGGGGCCTCCCATCAGGTGTGTTCAAAGCCGAATGAAGATTCCGGCATGCTCACATTTTCAATCACAACCAGGCCACAGCGAATGGGTAGGACTACCCAATTGGCCGCTTACAGACCGCTGGAGCCGTCTATCAGCCCATCTTTCAGGGCACGCGCCATCAGTTCTGCTACCGATGTCACGTTCAGTTTCTGCATCAGGCTGGCACGGTGCTTTTCTGCCGTGCGCGGGCTGATGCCCTGGCTTGTGGCGATTTCCTTTGTTGTCTTGCCCGAAAGGATCATGTGCAGGGTCTGATGCTCGCGGGCCGTCAAGGTTGCTGCGTCTTCATGCTCTTCGATGATTTGCAGGCATTCCGGCGCGATGAAACGCCCGCCCCGCAGGATCAATGGCAGCTTCTCATATAGCAGCTTGTTGGAACCGCCTTTGGCGAACATGCCATCGATCCCGGCCGTCACAAGCATGCCCAGGACGCCCGGCGCAGTGACCGAGGAATATACCACGACCTTTGTGTCCGGGCTCCAGCGGCGAATATCGGTAAAGACTTCAGCACCACCCGACATCGGCATGGTCAGGTCGAGTATGACAAGGTCAGGCTTGTGCTGCTTCACGGCGGCCAGGGTCTCGAAACCATTGCCTGTTTCGGCCACAATATTCAGGCCGAGGACTTCGATCAGACCGGGCTTTTCGAGCGCATGGCGCAGTCCATCCCGAACGATATCGTGATCGTCTGCGATGATGACCGAATAAGTGCCTGAACGTGCCATGATTTCCCCTGTCTCTGGAAACTGGCACAAGAGTGATTATTTTTGAAGCAAAATCAGATCATTGGCGTTTTGAGGGCGTCAGGTACAGGGAAAACCGTGTGCCTTTTCCGGCGATGCTCTCAGCATCGATTTCAAGGCCATAGGCCGTAGACAGATCCCGAAGGATGGCTAGTCCCTGGCCTGTTCCAGTCGAATCCTCGCCCTTGGTGTCTGGGGTAAAGGCCCATTCGATATTGCCATCGGTAAAGCCCTTGCCATCGTCGATAAGGTCCAGGCGCAGGCGCGTGCCCCGGCGGCGGAAGCCGATCAGGAGATTGTCAGCCTCTGCATGCTTGATGGCATTGGCGATGATATTGCCGGTCATGCGCATGACGATGAGTGGCGGCGCTTGCACAGACTGGCTGGATGCCACGAAGCGCAGGTTCAGTCCGGCCTGACGCGCCTCGCCGCCGAACATTCGCTCAAGTGTTTCAAACAAAAGGGCGGCTGGTAGCGCTTCGCTGGCAATCTCACCATGTAGACCAGCCTCGACCGGGCGCTGGCTGGATTTTGACAGGTCATGGGTCAGGTCATCCATATGATCGAGGACGCGTTCCAACCGGGTCAGGACTTCGCTGGTGACTTCCCCGCGCAAGGCGTCAAGCTCAGCGCGCATTGAGGCAATAGGCTGGCGAATATCGTGCGACGTTGTCGAAAGCTGGCGTGTGCGCGCTTCGGCGACATTCTTGGCGCGGGTGTACTGGCGCTCCATCTCGAGCAGGTTCGCGCTGGTTTCAGCATCCTGGCGGGCGGCCTGGATGGCATCCTGCAGGGCCTGGTCGCGCGACCGCCGCACGTCGATCAGCTCCAGCAGCACGCCAATCATGGTTGGAATAGTTACGACCAGGAAGAAGATTCGCAGCAAGGCGCGTCCCTCAATCCAGGCGCGGCCATCACTGACAAGATAGATAACCAGGATGACGAGGGTTGCACCCAGCGCCAGGGCAGCCGTGATCATCGGCACCCGACGGCGCCTGGCATCATGGGTTTGCCAGGTGCGAGTGGCCGCAATCTGACCGGCAATCATCAGCACGATCAACGTATTCGCAACGCCCATCCACAGATTGAAATCCTGAATCAGCCACAGCACGGGAATGGTCACCAGGGACAATTGCCCCATCCGGCGCAGGACTGCTTTGAGGCGCGGGGCGCTATGTGTCTGGTGAAACGCATTTATTGCGGTGAAGAAGCCAAGCGCCGCCGTTACCTGGCCGGTGCTGAGCACGATGGAATCGTTCAGAGGCCGTCCCATCCTTGGCAACAGTCCGATCAGCCCATCCTCCAGCAACCAGATCGACGCCAGCATGCCGACAAAGAGGGCGGCGATGTAGAGGCCGGCCCGATTCTCCAGGGCGATATTGATCAGAACGAACGAGGCCAGAATGGTCACGGCAAAGCTGTAGAAAACCAGGGCCCACGGTGTATAGGCGGTTGCACTTCCGGCGATTTGTGAGCTGGCCGACAGACTGGCCAGGCATGCGATCACAATGAGGGCCACCCAGCGGAACTGGGGTTTCAAATAGCTGGCTGGAAGGTCGGGACGGGTCATCATGGTCCACAGCTAGCACAATCGCGCCCTGAGAGAATGGGTAGTGCTACCCATAAACTTGGCGCGCCAGACCATTTAGGCCTTTCCTTACAGACGGGACGCGCAATCAAGCGGCCCGCGATCAAGGAGAGAAAGATGACCTGGACAAATGTGAGCTACAAGCAGGCCAGTGGGGCGCTTGCGGGCCTGGGGCTCGTGCTGGTGTCGGCCTGTGCCGGAACCGAGGCGATTGCGGCTGGAACCATGGGCGATGCCTTTGCCGCAGCAGCGGGCATTCCGCAAATGGATGCCTTCCTGCCTTATGCTGAGGATGTGCCGGAAACTGAGGCCCTCAGCATTGATGGTGACTGGAAGATTTCCACGCTCGGCAAGACGATCCGCATCGATAGCGGGCGGGCCTATGCCCTTGACCCGTGGACCCATGCGATGACCCTGAAAGTCCGTCGCAACATGGTGGTGATGCGCAATATCCGGAAAATCGATGCAGAGACTTTTTCTGGTGATGATCTGCCGCTCATGGGACCAGCGACAATGACGCAACTGGATGATGGCCGCCTGAGCGTGACGGTTCAGAGTTTCCCGCCTTACAAGTATTTTCTGATACCCGTCTCCAGCCGCGCCGCACCGGACCCGGACGCGGACTTGGGGGGTGATGAGGATGACGAGCCAATCGGTGACGATGATCTCGGTGCCTGTGAGCTGGTTGAACTGGATCCGGCAACAGACGAGCTCTATTGCGCTGACTGAGCAGGCCAGCTGGCGGGGGGAGGGCACTCCCCGCCGACCCGGGATCATGGGGCTTGTAACAAATCTTTTATCTTATCGTCGCGGATCTGACACTTAAGTTCTCATAATTGGGCACACCAAGCTTCAGGTGCTGTGCATGAGTGATCCAGATCTCGTCTACTCTCTCGAAATTCGTATCCTCGACCTCGAAAAGAAGGTCGAGATGCTGGAAGAGATGGCGGCCTCCAGAGTGAGTGCGGTCATGGACATCCCAGATCATGTTCGCCAACGGATCGAAAAGGGTGAACACCCGGTTCGGGTCTTGCGCGAGTATCGGGCGCTGACACAGAAACAGCTCGGAGAGCGTTGCGGCCTGTGGCCGAACCACATTTCCGCGATCGAGCGTGGCCAGAGTTTCTCCATGAAAACGGCGCGGCGTCTGTCTGAAGGCCTGGATGTTCCTCCTAAACTGCTGATGCGGGTCGTCGAATGAAAAAACTAATGATGGGCGCCAGCGCGCTCTTGATCCTGGCGGGCTGTAGCGAAGCCGGGCCGCCTCAGGCCACGCCTGTTTTCCCAGATGCTGCGGACCCGACGCCGTTCACCCGCGCCTATTCCATGACGGAAAGCCTGGATGGCGCAGTCCGTGTCTATGCCCAGGAAGACGGTGACCAGACACAGCTAAAGCTGGTCCGACGCCAGGGCAGGGGCTGGTCCGAGCCAGAACTGCTTGACCTGCCGCACCGCAAGACCCTGACCGGGCCGCGCTTCAGCTTCGAGGATGGGGCACTCTATTACGCTAGTGATGCCCCGATGCCGGCTCGTCCCGGGCGTACGGACCTGAATATCTGGAAGGTGGACTATAAAGACGGCACCTTTGGTGAGCCTGAGCCCCTGGAAGATGGCACGATCAATACTGGCGCAAACGAGACCATGGCTGCCGTTGCCAGCGATGGCACGATGTTGCTGGTTACCAACCACTCGCGTGCTGGCGGGGGCGGTTATGACCTGATGCAGGCGCATCAAAATACCGAAGGCCAGTGGCAGCTCACGGTCATGCCGGACGGGATCAATGACCTGCGCACAGATGACCACGTTGCGATTGCCCCGAATGGGCAGTGGGCGATCTTCTATTCTCACCGCATGCCGAAGGAAGGCTCTGCCGACCTGTGGCGCATGGCGCGCGGCGCTGATGGCGAGTGGCAGCTGCCGGTCAATCTTGGCCCGGTGGTAAATACCGAAGCGATCGAGTTTGGCGCTGGCCTATCGGGCGATGGGAGCACTTTTTTCTTCTCGCGTGACGGTCGATTGATGAAACTGCCGGTTTCCGCGTTGGATCGTCTCGAACCTTGATTTTTTGACACTTTTCATAACGGGCCGTCACATCAGGTTCGCATTGTGAAAAGAAGAGTCATGTTTCTTGTTGGCAATATGACACTGAAATAACAAAGCCTATATTTTTCAATGTGTTGCTGTCGCAAAAGCTTAATCTGTCCGTTTCAAAAGCGTTAAATACGGGTGCTACTCCGCCGATGGCTGCCGGGAAGAATTCCGGTCGGTTTCGAATTCTCAATGCGTATCTGCGCTGATCTAGGGGTTGCTCCATGAAATTTGGTTCCACACTCAAGCTTGCCACGGTTGCAAGCATGACCGTTCTCGCACTGGCTGCGTGTTCCGATACGACGATCTCGTCGCCCGGCACGCCGACAACTCCAACGTCTCCGCCGCCACCACCACCGCCGCCACCGCCGGCTGCAACCATCAACCTCATCCCGACCGCTGGCTGCCCGACGGGCACGACCGACACGACCTTTGCAGCGGTTGCGGCTGATGGTTTCTCCGATGTTCAGGTTTGTGCCATTGGTTCAGCGTCTGGCTCAACAAACCTGACGTCTGATATCACCATCCCGGCGAATACGACCATCGCCATCCAGGGCCCGGTCTTCGTTGGGACTGACAACAAGAATGGTGCTGGCACCCCTGCTGTTCTGACCATTGGTGAAGGTGTTCGCTTCTTCGGTGCCTCTGCATCGGGAACCGCAACCGCCACGGACGATTATCTGGTTGTTGCGCGGGGCTCACGGATCGAAGCCGTCGGGACTGAAGCCAACCCGATCCGCTTTACGGCTCGCGCCGCGATCAATGATGAAGAAACCGGCTCTTCCCTGATTGACCTGGTCACCACATCTGCACAGTGGGGCGGCCTCGTTATCAACGGTTTCGCACCGATCAATGCCTGTGAAGATGGCACGCAAACCGGCGGCACCGCTGGGTGTGAAAAGTCTGGCGAAGGCTCTTCAGGCTTCTTCGGCGGTGACGATCCGACTGACAATAGCGGTACGCTGCAATTTGTGTCTGTCGAGTACGCTGGTGCCCGTCTGACCAATACCGATGAGCTGAACGGCATCGCCTTCCAGGGCGTTGGGTCTGGCACAACGGTCGATCACGTCCAGGTTCACAATAACCTTGATGACGGCATCGAGTGGTTCGGCGGCACGGTAAATGCCAAATACGTCGTCATCACCAATGCCGGCGACGATTCGCTGGATTGGACAGATGGCTGGTCTGGCAAGCTGCAATTCGCCGTCGTCAAATCGGGCAACCCGACATCGGGTGACCCACGTGGCATCGAGGCGGATAACCTGTCCTCGCCAAACGACGCGACGCCGTTCTCTGATCCAAGCGTTTCGAACTTCACGCTGGTTGGAACCGCTGGAAACCAGCAGGGCATCCTGCTGCGCCGTGGCACGCAGGGCGATATCGTCAATGGCATCGTCACCGGCTACAATCCGGGTCTCGACGTCGACAACACCCAGACGTTCACCAATTTCAACAATGGCGACCTGGTGATTGAAAGCCTGTTCCTCGACAATGCCGAGAACCTGGCCACCGATTCTGACGGCGTGCCGACTTTTGCACCGTCTGCGAACATCGCCACTGGCAACAATACGCTGGTCGATGAATTCTTCCCTGGCCAGCAGGAACTGGCGGTACCGGTTTCAACCGTTCTGTCCGGCGATGCCTTCTTCGACGCGACAACCTACATTGGCGCCTTTGCGCCGACTGAAAGCGTTGCGAGCAACTGGGCCAATTTCGCCCTGGCAGGCAGCCTGTTTGACACCGCTCCGGCGACTTGCCCAACCGGCACGACCACCAATGGTACGCTGGATGGCAAGACGCTGTGCCAGATCGATGGCACAAATGCGATCACCACAGACCTGCACCTGACGGATGGTGACGAACTGATCTATGAACTGATCAACCCGGTCTTCATTGGTGTTGACCAGGGCGCAGACCCGGCGGCACCTCTGGCCGGTTCTGCTTCCGCGACGCTGACCATTGATGCTGGCGTAACGGTCGTGGCCGAAGGCAATGACGATTACCTCGTCATCACCCGCGGCTCACGCATCCTGTCAAACGGTACGGCTTCCCGTCCGGTCGTGTTCACGGCCAAGGGCGCGCTCGACGGCACGATTTCCATCGGCGACGATACCAAGGGTATCTGGGGTGGCCTGGTGATCAATGGCCGCGCACCGATCAATGCCTGTGAAGATGGTACGGCGACGGGTGGCACTGTTAGTTGCCAGAAGTCCGGTGAAGGTTCCTCTGGCTACTTTGGTGGGGCTTCGCCCGCCGACGATAGCGGCCAGATATTCTACACCCGCGTCCAGTATGCCGGTACACGCTTGACCAATACCGATGAGCTGAACGGTATCGCCTTCCAGGGCACCGGCTCGGGCCTCGAGGTCGACTATGTGCAGGTCTACAACAATCTGGACGACTGTTTCGAATGGTTTGGTGGTACGACCAATGCCAAACACCTGATTGGACTGGGCTGCGGCGACGATTCACTTGACTGGACCGACGGCTACCAAGGGTCAATCCAGTACGCGATCGTTTACGGCGGTGTTGCCTCTGCGGATGGCGGTATCTCGGGCGATCCACGCGGTATCGAGGGTGACAACCTGTCATCGAATAACTCTGCGACACCAGTATCTACACCGCGCGTATCGAACTTCTCGATCATTTCCGGTGGCGATGCGGCAGCTGATACCGGCGCTGTCCTGCGCCGTGGCATGCAGGGGACGATTGCCAACGGCATCATCCTTGGATGGCCGGATGCAGGCTTGGATGTCGATGACGCACAGACCACAACCAACTTCAATGCTGGCACCTTGCAAATCCAGTCGATCTTCCTGTCAGGCAATGGCGATGACCTGGAGTCAGACGGCGATGACCCAACCTTCACAGCCGCAAACAACCTGGTCACAGGTCAGGCGATCACAACGACAGGTTTTGCCTTCCGGGCCGGCCGTCCGGGTGTTGAGCCAGGCGCCAATGAGAATGCGGTTCCTGTGTTCGATGTCACCGGCATCGGCTCTCTTGAAGCCACCAGCTATATCGGCGCGGTCCAGGATGCCAATGACCAATGGTTCCTCGGCTGGTCCGTCGACCAAACTGGAACCCTGACGACCACGAACTAGGTCGCATCCAGAAAATCAGGGCGGGGCGGCCGGTTTGGGTCGCTTCGCCTTTTCTGCATAGAAATAGGAACAAGACATGAGACATTATCGATCTCTGAATTCCATCCTGATGGCGGGTGTGTGCTGTGTCTCCATGACGACAACGGCGATTGCACAGGAAAGCGAAGGCGAGCCAGCTGAGGCTGAAGCGCGTCAGGAAACCGTGGTGGTACGCGGTCAGTTCATTCCCGACGAGAAGCGTTCGACATCGGAAGTATCGAGCCTGCTCGACGAAGCCGATTTCCAGCTTCAGGGCGATGGCGATGCCGCCTCGGCACTGGCGCGCGTCGCCGGGATCGCGACCGCAGATGACCAGTTCATCTATGTGCGCGGCCTCAACGAGCGTTATTCCAACGCCTTGCTCAACGGCTCGCCGCTGCCTAGCCCGGCCCCGCTGCGCCGGGTCGCACCGCTGGACCTGTTCCCGACCTCGGCGCTGAAAAGCGTCCTGGTGCAGAAAACCTATTCACCAAACCTGCCGGGCGAATTTGGCGGCGGCCTGGTTGACCTGCGCACAAAAACCATCCCGGATGAGCGCTTCGTGACGGTTTCGATCGGCGGCGGCCTCGACACCGAGACGACGGGTCAGACCGGCTTGCTGTATGATGGCGGCGAAACGGATTGGCTGGGCGTGGATGATGGATCGCGGGATCGCCCGTCCCTGGCAAATGGTCTCGACACGAATTTCGGCATCGGCCTGGTTCGCAATTCTTCGCTCCTGGTCATGCAGCAGGGCGATGTCTCGCCCAACCTGGACCTCGGCCTGACGGCTGGTGACCGCTATGACATGTCGGATGACATTTCCATCGGTGTCCTCGGTTCGCTGGGCTATTCCAACGCCTGGCGCAACAAGCTGGGCCAGCGCGGCTACGCCTTTTCCCAGGGCGAAGGCTTGGGGAAGTTCTATGATCAGACCCGCGAAAGCACCGAAAACACGGTTGGCCTGAACGGTCTGGCGACGCTCGGGGTCGAGATTTTCGACAATCACGAGGTCAAGTTTACCGGGCTGGTCTCACGGTCAACCGATAAGGAAGCACGGATTGTCAGCGGTCTGAACGAGGAAAGCGTCAATGAGCGCGTTGATAGCCTCGAATGGTTTGAGCGCCAGCTCTGGACGACGCAGGCGCAAGGCGAGTCTTTTTTCCCAGACCTGCTCGACATGAAGGTTGAATGGCGGGCTTCTTACTCTGAAGCCCTGCGCGATGCGCCATTCCAGCTGTCAAATATCTACATTGTCGGTGATGATGGTGTGACGCGCCTGTCTTCGTCCGCGGCGGCCAACCGGCTGCAGTTTTCCAGAGTCGATGACGATACGACCGATTTCGGTATCGACCTGACACTGCCACTGGAATTTGGTGGGGCTGAGTGCGCCCTGCTTTGCGAAGTCGAGTTGAAAGCGGGCTATGCCTATGTCGAGAATGATCGCGCTGCCAGCTCGATCATCTATGACATCAATGGTGTCGGCGCGACCAATGGCGAACAGCGCGTCGATTACATCTACAACTATATCTTCGCGAACGGCTTCGGCTCGGTGTCGGAAATTGCCGGTGAACAGTTCCCGCAATACTATGTCGCAACGCTTGAAACCGACGCCTTCTATGCTGGCGTCGACGTGCAGGTAACACCATTCATTCGGGCGGCCTTCGGGGCACGCTATGAGGACGCTATCCAGGCCGTCGATACCCAGGACATTGGCGGCGACCTCAGCAATAATTTCGTTGAAGGTGTGATTGACGAGGAAGATGTATTGCCGGCGATCACGATCACCTGGAACCCGTTTGACGACCTCCAGGTTCGTGCTGGTTATTCCGAGACCCTGACCCGGCCGCAGTTCCGCGAACTGGCGCCTGCGGTCTTCGTGAACTCGGAAACCGATGCGAACTTCTTCGGCAACCCGTACCTGGTGAACGCCTCGATCAAGAACTATGACTTGCGTGGGGAATACTATTTCGCGCGCGACCAGTTCATCACGCTGGGCCTGTTCTACAAGGACCTGACAAACCCGATCGAGGAAATCCTTGTCCCAGCTGAGACATTGCAGACCACGTTCATCAATGCCCCAGCAGCTGAATTGTTTGGCTTCGAGGTCGAGTATGAGCACGTCCTGCCGCTTGATCGCTGGTTCGGTTGGGATGTCTTCGAAGACCGCGAATTCCAAGTGAAGACGAACTATACATGGTCTGATTCCGAGGTCAGCGCTGAGGGTGATGTGGCTTTCAATATCGGCACCAATCTCAATCCAGTTCGCGGCACGACGGCTGCGGCTGGCCGGATCGAGGATGGCCGCACACTGCAAGGCCAGTCCGAACACTTGTTCAACCTTCAGCTTGGCTTGATCGATGAAGGCGCGCGTGCGGAATACAACCTGCTGGTCAATTATGTCAGTGAACGTATCCGCTCCGGCGAAGTGCTGGCGCGTAACTTGCCGGCGATCCTGGAGCAGCCGCCAACGACGGTTGATTTTGTCTATAACAAGACGTTTGACCTGCGCGGTGGTGAGTACCAGTTCTCGCTGAACATCGAGAATATCTTTGGCGAAGGATACGAGGCCTGGCAGGAGCGTGGCTCTGATCGCATCCTGGTCGATACGTATGGCCTCGGAACGGTCTTCTCTGTCGGGCTGAAACGCAGCTTCTAGGCCGTGCCTAGCGCATGAATGGGAACCAGAGACTCCAGGACAACCGCTCGGTCGGTTTGTCCTGGCAGGGCTCCAGGCCGAGTGTCATGCCGATCTGCCCGCGTTCCGGGTCGGCCCGATAGGTGCCCAGCATCCTGTCCCATATGGACAGGCAGAAACCGTAATTGCGGTCGTGTTCAGCCCGGTTCACCGAGTGGTGAATGCGGTGCATGTCGGGGGTCACGAATATAGGGCGCAAGATCCGGTCCAGCCATAAAGGCAGGTTGAGATTGGCATGGTTGAACATTGCGCTGGCATTCAACAGGATCTCGAAGATCACAACGGCTATGGCAGCCGGACCAAGCGCCAGAATGATGACCAGCTTGTAGGCCGCTGACAGGACCATTTCGACCGGATGGAAGCGCAGGGCGCTGGAGGCATCCAGGTCGAGATCGGCATGGTGGACCCGGTGCAGGCGCCAGAGCAGGGGGACCTTGTGGGTGGCCCAGTGTTGAACCCAGATGGCAAGGTCGAGCAGGGCCACGCCAAGCGTAATTTCCAGCCAGGCCGGAGCATCGATCAGGTGAAACAGGCCAAAGCCGAGGTTTGCCGATAGGCCAGCAGCGGCGACCCCGGCCAGGAGGGGCGCCAGAATGGCCA
>CBDUKI010000009.1:0-21807 GCA_965367765.1 uncultured Henriciella sp. | reverse complement strand
CTGTTGGCCTGTCCGAAGGCGTGCCGGATGATGACCTTCACGAAACACCGAGCCGCGCGATCTATATGGGGCTGCCCGTTCTGATCCTGGTTGGCGGAGCACTGGGCTTCATGTGGTGGACGGGGGACGGCAACATCACCCAGGGCTCAGGCTCGCAATCCATCCTCTGGGCGGTGGTCCTGGCGACGGCGTGCGCCTTTGTCTTCCTGGCCATGTCGAAGCGTGCTGAGGGCGATATGATCAATACCGGCTTCAAGGGCATGGGTGATCTGCTGCCAGCCGTCACCGTCATCTTCATGGCGCTGGTGCTTGGTAACAGCCTGCGTGAACTGGGCACCGGGGCCTTTATCGCGGGCATGGCTGAGAACATGCCCTCGCAATGGCTGATCCCGGCCATCCTGTTCATTGCCGCAGGCGTGACCAGTTTCACCACCGGCACCAGCTGGGGCACCTATGGCATACTGGTGCCCGTTGCGGTCCCGCTGGCCGTGGGGGCGGGGCTGCCCATGCCACTGGTCATCGCTGCCGTAATGGGCGGCGGGGTTTTCGGCGATCATTGCTCGCCGATTTCCGACACTACGATTATTGCCTCGCTGGCCGCCGGTTGCGATCACATGGAGCATGTGAAGACGCAATTGCCCTACGCCCTGGTCGTTGGGGCGGCGACCACGCTGCTTTACATGTTGTTTGGCCTGCTTGCCTGAACTAGAGCCAGGCCGGGCGTTTGTAGGCAATGCCAAGGTCATGGGCGACCTGTTGGTGGGCGATATGGCCATCGGCCACGGTCAGGCCATTGCTGAGGTGGCGATTGGTGCGCACCGCTTCACGCCCCCCTTTCTGGGCAATTTCAAGCACGAAGGGCAGGGTGGCATTGTTCAATGCATAGGTTGAAGTGCGCGGCACAGCGCCCGGCATATTGGCGACGCAATAGTGCAGGATGCCATCAATCTCGTAGATCGGGTCTTCATGGGTCGTCGCCTTCGAGGTTTCGAAACACCCGCCCTGATCGATTGCGATGTCGACCAGAACCGCACCCGGACGCATCTGCTTGAGCTGCTCGCGGGAGATCAGTTTCGGGGCCGCAGCGCCGGGGATCAGTACCGCACCGATGACCAGGTCGGCCTCGCGCACGGCGGCATCGAGCGAGGTGCGGGTTGAGTACATGGTCTTCAGGGCGCCGTTGAACTGGCTGTCCAGCTCTGCCAGTCGAGCGTTGCTGCGGTCGAACACGGTTACATCGGCACGCATGCCAACGGCAATTTCTGCTGCATTGGTGCCCGATACGCCGCCACCAATAATCACCACCTTGGCCGGGGCCACGCCGGGCACGCCACCCAGCAGGATACCGCGGCCGCGCTTGGTCTTCATCAAGGCCCAGGCGGCGACCTGCATCGACATGCGCCCGGCCACCTGGCTCATTGGCGTCAACAATGGCAGGCGGCCTTCATCATCGGTCACGGTCTCATAGGCAATCGCCAGGCAGCCCGATGCCATCAGGCCCTCGGCCTGGACGGGATCCGGCGCCAGGTGCAGATAGGTAAACAGCGTGTGATGTGGCTTCAGGCGGGCGGTTTCTTCTGGTTGCGGCTCCTTGACCTTTACGATCAGTTCAGCGGCCTCGAAAATTGCTTTGGCATCCGGCAGGATCGTGGCGCCGACGCCGAGATAGTCTTCATCGGGAAAGCCGGACCCGTCCCCGGCGCCAGATTGGATCACCACATCATGACCGGCGCGGACCAGTTCGCCGACGCTTTCCGGGGTCAGGCCGACCCGTGATTCCTGTTTCTTGATTTCGGTGGGCACACCAATACGCATGGCTGTTTCCTCGCTGTCTTTCAGGCGTGTTTATGCCCGATACAGAGGAATGTCATGCTAAATCATTGCGTGAATGGAGCGCTTATTGAGATAAAACGTTCAGCTCAGGCTGTTCCGCGCAATGAGTAACCTGCCTGGCGAACCGTGCGGATTGGATTGTCCGTCCCGTCCACCATCAGGGCGCGGCGCAGCCGGCCAATGTGAACATCAACCGTGCGCAGCTCGACATAGACGTCTGAGCCCCAGACCCCATCAAGCAATTGTTCACGCGAGAACACCCGGTCTGGGTGCTGGGCAAAGAATTCCAGCAGGCGGAATTCCGTCGGGCCGAGGTGAATGTCGACACCAGCGCGCGAGACGCTGTGGGTTGTGCGGTCAATCATGATGTCGCCAACCTTGATGACATCTTCCATCAGGGCCGGGCGGATGCGGCGCAGCACGGCCTGGACCCGGGCCATCAGTTCATTGGTCGAGAACGGCTTGGAGACATAATCGTCTGCCCCGGTCTGCAGGCCGCGAACACGGTCGGATTCCTCGGTACGCGCTGTCAGCATGATGATCGGCAGATTGGCGGTTTCCTGGCGAGAGCGAACCCGACGACAGACTTCGATGCCGGATATTTTCGGCAACATCCAGTCGAGCAGCATCAGGTCTGGCACCCGCTCATCGATCAGCAACAGCGCCTCTTCGCCATCGGCTGCAATGGCGGTTTCATAACCCTCGGATTCGAGATTATAGCGCAGCAGTTCGGAAACCGCCGCTTCGTCTTCGGCGATGACAATGAAAGGCTTCAAGGCTCATTCTCCTTCGGAAGCGGCTTCAAGCAGTTTGCGTTCAGCGTTCGACAAGACCTGTTTGCCAGTCGAGATATAGTAGACGACCTTGGCGATATTGGCGCAGTGATCGCCAATCCGCTCCAGGTTCTTGACCATGAACAGGACACTGGCGCGCGCATCGACGCGTTCAGGATCTTCGGCGATCAGCGACAGCATCAGGCGCAGAAGGGCGTTATAATGGCTATCAATGTCATCATCCTGATTGATGACTTCCATGGCCGCGTTCGGGTCCTTGCGGGCATAGGCATCGAGCGCCATTTGCAGTTGACGTGTCACAGCCTTGCCCATGGTCAGGATGCCGCGCGTTGTCTTGGCGTGGGCGGTTTCCTGCAGGTTGATGCTGCGCCGGGCGATATTCTTGGCGAGGTCACCGATGCGTTCAATCGTACCGGCCAGCTTGATGCCGCCGATCACCATGCGCAGGTCAGAGGCCATAGGCTGGCGCAGGGCCAGGATCCGGACCACCTCGCGCTCGCATTCGGATTCCAGCTTGTCGAGTTCACCATCGCGCTGGATGACCAGCTTGGCCAGTTCATCGTCGCCTGTCTGAACCGCCTTGCAGGCATCACGGATCATGGCCTCGGCCATGCCGCCCATGCGCAGCAGGTTGGCGGACAATTCGTCCAGTTCATCAGTAAAAGCGCTGACAATGTGTTGTTGCATGTCTTGTCCGATTCCGGATTTAGCCGAAGCGACCGGTAATGTAATCCTGGGTTCGCGTGTCGGCCGGGTTAGTAAAGATCGTCTCAGTGTCTCCCATCTCTACCAGCTTGCCAAGGTGGAAGAAGGCCGTGCGCTGGGAAACGCGAGCGGCCTGTTGCATGGAGTGGGTGACGATGACGATGCAGTAGCGCTCGCGTAATTCGTCAATCAGCTCCTCAATCCGCGCCGTGGCAATCGGGTCAAGGGCCGAACAAGGCTCGTCCATCAGGATGATTTCCGGGCTGACGGCAATCGCCCGGGCAATGCACAGGCGTTGTTGCTGGCCGCCCGACAGGCCGGTCCCCGGGGCCAGGAGCCGGTCTTTCACTTCATCCCACAGGCCCGCCCGGCGAAGCGATTTCTCGACAATCTGGTCAAGCTCGCTTTTGCCTTTGGCAAGGCCATGAATTCGCGCGCCATAGGCGATATTGTCATAGATCGATTTCGGAAACGGGTTTGGCTTCTGGAACACCATGCCGACGCGCGCGCGCAGTAGCACAGGATCAATCGACGGGTCGTTGATATCGGCCCCGTCCATTATGATCCGGCCTTCGACTCGCGCGATATCAATCGTGTCATTCATCCGGTTCAGGCAACGCAGGAAAGTGGACTTGCCGCAACCAGACGGGCCGATGAACGCCGTTACAGCACGGTCGGGCACATCCAGTGAGATATCAAAAATGGCCTGTTTCTCGCCGTAGAACACATTGATGTCCTGACACGATATCTTGGTCGGGTTGTCGGTGCGCGCGTCACCGATCTGTGTGGTCATCAGACCTGTTGTATCGTCCATGTCTACCACCTTCTTTCAAACCTTCTACGAACGAGAACCGCCGCCAGGTTCATCAGGATGAGGAATATCAGCAGGATCAGGATCACTGCCGATGTCATGGGTTCCCAGGCCCGCTCTGCGCCTGAGAACCATTTGTAGATCAGCACCGGCAGGACGGTTGATTCCTGGTTCGGGCCGGTCGGGATTTCGTTGACGAAGGCCACCATGCCGATCAGCAGCAGTGGCGCTGTCTCACCCAGTGCGCGGGCCATCGCGATGATCGCCCCGGTCATGATGCCGGGGGCGGCCAGCGGCAGCGTGTGATGAAACACGGCCTGCGTCTTCGAGGCACCAAGGCCGAGCGCTGCCGTGCGGATTGATGGCGGCACAGATTTCAGGGCGGCGCGAGAGGCAATGATCACGGTCGGCAGGACCAGCAGGCCAAGCACCAGGCCACCAACCATCGGCACCGAACGCGGCATGCCGAAGAAATTGACGAACACGGCGGCCCCCAGCAGGCCGAAAATGATCGAAGGCACCGCCGCCAGATTGTTGATGTTCACTTCAATCGCGTCGGTCAAACGGTTCTTGGGTGCAAACTCTTCCAGGTAAACCGCAGCGAAGATGCCGACCGGGAGGGCGAAGAAAGCAGTGATCAGCATGGTGAAGATCGAGCCGACAATCGCCGCTGCCGCACCGGCCAGTTCAGGATAGGTACTGTCAGCCTTGAACAGGAGGTCGGTATTGAAGTGGCGCTTGATCCGCTTGTCGGCCTTCAGCATCAGCGTCCAGGCGATCAGCCGGTCGGAGATCGAGCGATTGCCTTCGCTGACCTGGATCATCAGGCCTTTCGGCGCGATGCCGGACAGGCTTTCAGACGGGCGCGGCCCAGCGAGGTGGGAGAGTGTCAATTCGGTGCCGGAAACAGTTTCCAGACGCATCCAGGTGCCGGCGAAATCCAGGAGGATGCTTGGCGGGCCATCATCAGCTTCGTTCAATAAACGCCCGGCGCGGCTGGCGGCTTCTGCATTCACGCCGGTGGCGAGGTATTGCCCGTTTTCGGTTGGGGTGAGCGATGGCACGACACCGAAACCGAGCTTGGACCGGGTCGAGATGCCGCCCTTAAGATAGAGATCAAGGTCATCGGCCAATGGCGCGGTGAAGCGATGCGTCGTGCCGATCATGTCCGGCGTGCGGGCGACCTTGTGAGCCATATCGAGCACGGCGAGACGCGTGACCAGCTCACCCAGTTCGCGCCGTCCCGCCCGGTCTTCGGCGCCTTCTGGAAAGCGCGCCTGCAAGTCGTCTTGCAAAAGCGAGTAGAAGCCGCTGACATTGTTGGAAATGGCCTGAGTGTCCTGGCGTCCTTGCGGGGCAACCGTGGCTTCGTCCAGCGTCAGGTCGAACACGACCTGGTGTTTGCTAAAGGCCGGAATGGCTTGCGAAATGATCGAATAGGTCAGCACCAGCAGGGCCGACAGCGCCACACCAATGGCAATTTGGCCATACAGCTTGAACCGGCGCTCAGCCGCATGGCGGCGTTTGAGCCGTTTCAGGGCCTCTTCGCTGCCGAACAGGTGCGCCGGCGAGGGAGTCGAGTTGGATGAGTTACTCATATTTCTCCCGATATTTCTGGACCACGCGCAAGGCGATGAGGTTGAAGGCCAGCGTGACGACGAACAGTACGAAACCAAGCGCGAAAGCTGAGATGGTCTTGGCGCTGTCAAATTCTGTGTCACCGGTCAGCAGGGCGACAATCTGGTAGGTCACCGTAGTCAGGTCTGATGTCGGGTCGGCGGTGATCAGGGCGCGCCCACCCGCTGCCATGACAACAATCATGGTTTCGCCAATGGCCCGAGATACAGCCAGCAGCAGCGCCGCAATAACGCCGGGCAGGGCAGCGGGCAGTACAACCTGCTGCACAGTCTCTGACTTGGTTGCCCCCATGGCCAATGCGCCATCGCGCAGGGTTTGCGGCACGGCATTGATGACATCATCCGACAGGGACGAAACAAACGGCACGATCATCACACCCATGACCAGGCCAGCAGCCAGCGCACTGGTCGGCTGGGCCGCCAGAAAGCCATCGGGAATGAAGGGCAGGGCGTTGAACCATTGGGCGCCCGAACGCACCGCAGGGGCGATGATCGTGGCCGCGAAGAAGCCATAGACAACGGTCGGGATACCGGCCAGCAGCTCGAGCAGCGGCTTGACCCAGCTGCGCACGGATGGGCGGGCATATTCGGACAGGTAGATGGCCGAGAACAGGCCGATCGGTGCCGCCACACACATGGCCAGAAGGGCGATCATCAGCGTCCCGAAGAATAGGGGGACAGCCCCGAAATTCGCGCCGGTCTGGGCGTTCCAATCCGTCCCGAACAGGAAGCTGAGGACGCTCGGGCCGCCTTCGATGGTGAAGAAGCGGAAGGTCTCGAAGACCAGGGACAGGACAATGCCAATCGTCGTGAAAATGGCGATCCCGGCACACAGGAACAAGACGGCATTGATGACCCGCTCAACATATGTGCGGGCGCGAAAATCGCGGGTGATCCGGCGTCGGGCCAGGAAGAAGCCACCTGTCGCGACGAGGCCAGCCACGACAATCGCAATGATTCGCATCTGGCCACGCAGTTCGACAAACAATCGTGTGGCGCCGTCGAACAGCGCATTGCCGCTGGGGGCTGCATCGCGGCTGGCGGCATTGTCGGCGATCCGGTCAATATACTGGGCGAGTTCCAGATTGCCGAGCGCACGGATCTGTTCCGGCAGCTGACCGGCGATTTGCGAGCGGATGAAATTGTCGCTGAAGACCAGGTAGAACAAGAAGACCAGTGCCGCCGGCAGGACGGTGCACAGGGCGACGAAATAGCCATGGTAATTGGGCTGCGAATGCGTGCGTCCAAGGCTACCAGAGGCTGCGGGTGCACGGGCGAGGGCGGTTCGTCCACCCGAGAAAGCTATGAACCCGGCAGCCGCCAGGACAGCAACCAGAATCCAGCCAATTGGCAAATGTCCGACAGTGAGTAGCATTTTCAGCCCGATACGCGGTTATAGCGCGCTCTTATCGCGCACTCTTGACACATATGTGACAGTCGCGCTGGTGAAGCTCAGCCAAACTGTTAAAACTGTGGAGAGGCCTTGAATTCCTTGCCAGTTTCCTCCGTGGGATGAGGAAAAGACAGGGCGGAGGCGTGCAAGAGCAGGCGCGGGGCCAAATCTTGATTCCCATAGAACGGATCGCCAAGGATCGGATGGCCGATTTCTCGCATGTGCAGGCGCAGCTGATGAGAGCGTCCGGTTCGCGGGGTCAGCTCAACGCGTGTCGTTTCGGTTGAGCGCGACAAAACCCGCCAGTGCGTAATCGCTTGCTGGCCATTGGGCGCAGTATGGCGCAGCGGGCGTTGCCGAGAATATTTCGCAATCGGCAGGTCAATCGTGCCGCTATCTTCACGAACCACGCCTTCAACCACCGCAATATAGCGTTTCTCGACCTGACGACGTTCAAATCTCGCCGAGAGCTGACGCTGCACCTGTTTGCTCCGCGCGAAGACCATCAGGCCGGACGTGTCCATATCGAGCCGATGCACGGTCAGCGCGTCGCCATGGCGCTGGGCGAGAATGGCTTGGGCGCAGACCGCTTTTTCGGGGCCGATGCCAGGCACGCTCAGCAGGCCCGCCGGTTTGTCGGCAATGATGATGGCCGCGTCGACGTGCAGGCTTTTCAGGTCTGTAGCAGGCGGCGGTGAATAGGGTGGTGGCGTGTGCAGTCGGGCCGTCATAGGGCGACCGGGGCCTGCGGTATCCAGGCCCCGAAGGCAGTGGCCTCGTTCTCCAGGCTTTCCACAGACAGGCCACCACGATGGCGGGCCATGATATGTTTGACGATCGCGAGGCCGAGGCCTGTGCCTTCGATCTCGCCGCCGCGGCTCTGGTCGGCCCGGTAGAAGCGTTCACCAAGTCGCGGAAGGTGCTCTGCCGGAATGCCCGCGCCGTCATCCTCGACTCGCAGCCAGAGGGCGGGCACCTGCGCCGATGCGCGCGGGGCCAGCAGCAAGGCGCGATTGGCTCCGCTCACCTGGCGTCCAGCATCTATGGCTGCATCGGCCATTGAGGCGGACGCGCCAAAGCTCAGCTTTACGGTTCCGCCCCGCCCGGCATACTTGATCGCATTGCCAGCGAGGTTCTGGACCACCTGGACCATCTCGTCGGCATCCGCAATCAATTCATATCGTTCATCCGGTGTGATCAGTTGCAGGGTGACCCCCTGCTCGTCGGCAAGCGGTTGCAGGGACAGGCTGGCGCGCTCGACCAGCTCATTAGCGCTGACCCGGGTTGATGGCGTGCGGTGCTCGGAAAACTCGATCCGCGACAGGGAGAGCAGGTCCGCTACGAGGCGCTGCATACGCTCGGCCTGCTGTTGCATGATTTCCAGGAAGCCATCCCAGGACGCCTTGTCGTTACGGGCCGGGCCGCGCATCGTCTCGATAAATCCGCTGATCGCGGTCAACGGGGTGCGCAATTCATGGCTGGCATTGGCCAGGAAGTCGGCTCGGGCGAGCTCGGCGCGGCGCACTGCCGTCAGGTCCTCCAGCACAATCAATACACTCGCCGCAACCGGACCAGGCTGCAAATGCGCCATCCAGGTCTCCGCGTCGTCCCGCATGACGAACTCGACCAGTTCACCGGCGCCGGTTGCCGCCACCCGGCTGATGGCGTCCAGCAGGTCTGGCTGGCGAATGGCAGCCCGGGCGATGACATCGCTGGCCGTCCCAATGGGAAACACATCCCGGGCCGGGTTGTTGGCGGTCTTCACACGCCCATCCGGGCTTATCAGCAGGGCTGGAAAGGGCATGGAGCGAATGAAGGAGGCGACAATCTCATCGGGCGTCGGGGCCGGGGGTTCGTCAGCATCCACATTTGGCAGCGTTTCGGCGGGCGGTGGTAATGTGCCGACATAATAGGCCAGAGAGCCAGCCAGCATGACGATGCTGCCAGTGATCCATTCGACCAGGCCAACCGCATTGGTGACGAAGAGCAGCGACAGGATGGCGATCGCCCCGATGGTCAGGCTGAAAAAGTCCCGCACACGGCGGCGGATGGCATCTGGATCGCGTTCTGGGAGGTTCTGGTTTTCGGCCATGCCGTTTATCCTGAAATAGGGCTATGCGGCTCTCGCCTGCCAAGTCTCGGGGATATAAGCTATTGCCGGTTTTCGGCAACACTGAATGATCTGTAATAATTATTGAATAACGATAATTATTCATTGACAGTCATATAGCCATTGCGTAAAGCAGGCCGAAAAGGCTGGAAAGGCATCCTGGATGACCCGCGTGAGTATAATTGTTGGTGCATTGGCTTTGGCTGGGTGCTCGTCCGTACCGAAACTGGGCGGCGATCCGATTGCCATTTTTCCGGTCGCGCCCGAAGCGCCCGCGCAATGGGTCGCCACCGGTGTTTCAGGTGAGGCCCCGGCGACTGACTGGCTGTCGCATTTCAGCGATCCGGTCATGGTTGAGCTGGTCACCGAGGCGCTGGCGGCCAACCCGTCCATCCGTTCACAATACTATGCCGTGCAGGCCACCCGGGCCCAGGCGCGCAGTGTCTATGGGCGTTCTTTGCCTAATCTTTCAGTGACCGGCAGTGCCGGTGGCACCAGCACATTTGTTGAGACTGTCGGAGGCGATGAGCGGTTCAATGATCCAACCTTCGGGCTTGGCGCAGACCTGAGCTGGGAAATGGACCTGTGGGGCCGGATCCGCGCCGGGATTGATGCAGCCGAGGCTGATCTTGTTGCCGGTGAAGCCGATCTGGAGGCCGCGCGCCTGGCAATTGCCGCCCAGACCGCGATTGCCTGGATTGATCTGAACGAAGCGCTCGCCCAGGAACGCGTCGCCGTGCTGACCTTCGAGGCGCGCCAGAATGCACTCGACCTGACTGAACGGCGCTTTTCACGTGGATTGACGAACGCCCTGGATGTGCGCACCGCTCGCACCGCGTTGGCCTCCGCTGAAGCGGCGATTGCTGCACGTCGCCAGGCTAGTGGCAACGCCACGCGTCGGCTTGAGGTTCTGCTCGGACGCTATCCGCAAGCGGCCATTGACGCGCCGGCTGACCTGCCTGTTCTGAATGACATTCCGCCAGCCGGAAATCCGATTCTGCTCCTGTCGCGGCGCCCGGATGTCGCCGCTGCCGAAGCGCGTGTCGTTGCCGCTGGCCTGCGCGCGGAACAAGCCCGCCTTGCCCTGCTGCCCGGCCTGCGCCTGACCGGTGCTGTCTCGACCAGCGAGGAAGACATTGTCGATGCGCTGGACCCGTCGCGCGTTGCGGCCCGCTTGATTGCCAGCCTCAGCGCCCCGATCTTCAATGGCGGTGCCCTGAAGGCCGATCGCGATGCAGCCGTGGCCCGTGCCCGTGCATCCGTCGAGACCTATGCCTCGACCGCATTGACGGCGTGGCGTGAAGTTGAAGACGCGCTGGCGGCCGACTCCCTCCTGGCCCAACAGGAAGACGCACAGGCGCGTGCGCTTGATGAGGCGCGCCTTGCAGAAGACCTGGCGACACGCCAGTATACAAATGGCCTGGTTTCGATCTTCAACCTGATCGATTCACAAACCCGCCGACTGAACGCGGAAAGCAATGTGATTGCGGCCCGTTCGGCACGCGCGTCTAATCGCGTTAGATACCATCTCGCCCTTGGCGGCGGTCTGCCTGTGGCCTCGCCACCGGCCCCTACCGCCGAGGCCATAATCAGCCCAGAAGAGGCACTCCTCCCATGAACCGTTTCCTTTCAATCTTCTTCACGTTTTTCATGTTCGCCGTGGTCGGCCTTGGCGGCTTCTTTGTGCTGAACGTACTGAAACCGAAGCCCGAGCAAGCGGGGGAACGCCCGGCTGGCCTGTCCGTGTTTGTTGAGCGGGTCGAAAGCGATGATTTGCAATTTTCCGTCAAGGCGCAGGGCGAAGTGCGCCCACGCCGTGAGATCCTGGTCGCGCCGCAGATTTCCGGGCGCATCGCCTATGTCTCACCGGACTTTATCGATGGTGGCTTTATTCGTAAGGGCCAGGTGCTGATCCGGCTTGAGGATGCCGACTATCGCCTGGGCGTTGTACGGGCGCAGGCTGGTGTGGCCAGTGCCGAGCAGCGCCTGGCGCGCGAAGAGGCCGAAGCCGAGATTGCCCGCCAGGACCTGGCCAGCCTCGGGGTCGCCGATTCCAGTCCCCTGGCTCGCCGCGAGCCGCAACTGGCTGAGGCCCAGGCCAGCCTGGATTCCGCCAAGGCCCAGCTTGCCGATGCCGAACTGGCCCTCAGCCGGACAGCGGTGATCGCACCGTTCACCGGTCGTGTACGTGAAAAGAATGTCGATACTGGCCAATTTGTCAGCCCAGGCATGTCGCTGGGGAGCATCTTCGCCACCGATGTGGTCGAAGTCTTGCTGCCAATCACCGATGAGCAGCTTGGCCAGCTTGGCCTGCCGCTGGCCTTCGCCGAAACCGCATCTACGCCTGGTCCAGCCGTGACCTTTTCCGGCTCGGTTGGTGGCGAGGTGCGTGAATGGAGTGGCCGTGTCACGCGGACCTCGGCAGCCGTCAATCCGAGCACTCGCCTGATCAATGTTATTGCCCAACTGGAAGACCCATATGGGGCAGGGGCAGACGATGGCGCGCCTATGGCGCCCGGCCTGTTCGTCACGGCCCAGATCATCGGCACCAATGTCGACGGCCTGCTGCTGGCCCCACGTGCGGCGCTGCGCAGCGGCAACAAGATCTTCCTGTGCGACCCGGACGCTGGCGAGCTGCGGATCCACGAAATTGATGTTGTCTTCTCCAGCCCGGAAGGCGCCTGGTTCAATAGTGGCGATATCCAGGTCGGCGACCTGGCCGTGATCAGCCCTCTACAGGCCCCGTTTGACGGGATGAGCATTATTGGCGTCGAGCGCCTGCCGGATGGCAGTACGGTGACCTATAATCCAGCCCTTGAAGAAGAGAGTGCCGACAATGGCGGTGGTGAAGGTGCTGCTGATGCCACCGTTGCGAGCATCCAGGGAGACTGATCATGAGTGGTATCGTAGCCTGGTTCGCCCGCAACGCCGTTGCCGCCAACCTGTTGATGATTGTCGCATTCATTGGCGGCATGATGGCGTTCAACCGGATGGAGCGCGAAATGTTTCCGGTGGTCGCCGTGGCGGGCGCTTCGGTGACCGTCGCCTGGAATGGCGCATCGCCACAGGATGTCGAGGAACAGATCGTCACCCGGATCGAGGAAGTTGTCGCCGATATTGACGGTCTCGATCGCATCACCTCAGTTGCCTATGAGGGCGGTGGCACGGTCAATATTCGGGGCCGTGACGATATCGACATGCAGGAATTTCTCGACGAGATCAAAATCCGCGTCGACCAGATCAACAATTTGCCGCAAGCGGCCTATCGTCCGCAAGTCACGCGCTGGGAGCAGCGCAACTGGTATTTCGGCATGGTTGTCCACGGCGATGTCGACACGCTGACCTTGAAACGCCTGGCTGACCAGGTTCGCGATGATATTGCCGAATTGCCGGGTGGGGAGCTGGCCCGGGTTGGCGGGGTTCTCGATGAGGAAGTCTCGATTGAGGTCTCCGAGGATGATCTGCGGCGTTACAATCTCAGCTTCTCTGACGTGGCCAATGCCATTCGCAGCTCATCCCTGAATTCGTCCGGCGGGCGTGTGCGCTCGTCTGTGGGTGATGTCTCCATGGCCACGCGCCAGCTCGCCGATACCAAGGAGCAATTCAACAATATCATCATTCGCGAAAGCTCAGACCAGGGCACGATCCGGGTCGGCGATGTCGCGACCGTTATTGATGGCTTTGTCGATGCTGACCTGACAGCCACATACGATCATGATCCGTCGGCTTTCGTCTTCGTCACCTCACCCGACAAGATGGATATCGGACGCTATACCAAGGGCTTCCGCGACTATATCGAGCGAGCCAACAACCATGCCAATGGCATCCTGCCGGAAGGTGCACGGATTGATATCCTGTGGGATGACTCGGTGATCTTCGATGCCCGGATGGATCTGATTTCCACCTCGGCCCTGACCGGTGCGGTCATGGTGATGATCGTGCTGTTGCTCTTCCTGCGCCCGCTTGTCGCCTTCTGGGTGACCATGGGCATTGTGACCGCTTTTGCGGGTGGCATCATGATGCTGCCTTTCTTCGGCGTCTCGTGGAACATCCTGTCGACCTTTGCGGTGCTTCTGGTGATCGGCGTGATCGTCGATGACGCGATTGTTGTCGGGGAGAATATTCACAAGGAAGTTGAGAGCGGTCGACGAGACGGCATTGATGCGTCCATCGTCGGGACGCAATTGGTGCTCAAGCCGATCATTTTCGGCGTTCTGACCACGATTATCGCCTTCCTGCCCTGGGCCTTCGTGACCGGCCCGACACGGGCCTTCACACAGCAGATCAGCTTCGTTGTCGTGGCAGCGCTGACCTTCTCGCTAATCGAATGTCTATTTATCCTGCCCGCCCACCTGGCGCACATGAAGAAGCAGAAATTCGACGGGCCGATGGGGGGACTGATGAAGATCCAGCGGCGCATTGCCGATAGCCTGATCTGGTTTGCCAACAATATTTACAAGCCGGTCCTGGAGCTGGCCCTACGCTTCCGTTACGCCACGATCACGCTGTTCTTCTGTATCCTGTTTCTGGCCATTTCAGCGGTCTATATTACCAAGAATGTGCCGTTCAAGTTCATGCCCGAAATCGAGGGCAGCTTGATCCAGGTGACGATCGAAATGCCGGAAGGGACACCGTTCTCGCGGGTCATGCAGGTGCGTGACCAGTTGCAGGCCGGGGTTGATGTTGCGAGCGTCGAGCTGGCCAATGAGTGGGGGGCTGAAATTGCCCAGCTACGGGCGCTCAAGGCTGACAAGAACGAGCGCTCGGTGCGTGGAAACGTGAGTGATGACGGCATCATCCAGGGCGCGTCCATTGTTGCCTCGAATACGCAGGTCCAGGCCTGGATCGGCATGATTGAACCGGAAGACCGTCCGGAAACCCTGCGCACCAAGACCGTATCAGACCTGATTCGCGACCGTGTTGGCCCGATCCAGGATGCCGAGGAGATCACCTTCAACTTCACCCAGAATGATGATGATACAGGTGTACGCTTCGCACTGAACCACCAGAATCTCGAGCGCCTGAGGGAAGCCTCGGAAGTGGTCAAGGAACATCTGGCGACCTATGCTGCGACCTATGATATTGGGGACAACCTGACCTCGTCTGCCGACGAGATCCAGATGCAGCTCAAGCCGGGTGCTGAATCGCTGGGCATCACGCTGGCGGATGTCTCGCGTCAGGTTCGCCAGGCCTATTATGGTGAGGAGGTCCAACGCCTGCCACGTGATGGCGAGGATGTCCGTGTCATGGTGCGTCTGCCAAAGGATGCCCGGACCAGTCTCGACAGCCTCGACAATCTGCGCATCCGTACCGCCGATGGCCGCGAAGTGCCGATTACCCAGGTGGCCGAGTTCCGCTATGCACCAGGCATCAGCCGGATCCTGCGCCGCAACCGGACCCGTTCCGTCTCGGTCTATGCCGAGGTCAAGGGCGACGGTGGACGTGGCTACATCATGGACGACATGAATGTGAACTTCTGGCCGGAATTCGAGCGTCGCTACCCGGATATCGAACGCGGCCTGGCCGGTGGTTATGAGCAGGAACAGGATTTCAACCGTGATATTGGACGCCTGCTGCTGCTCGCCATCGGAGCCATGTACATGCTGCTGGCCATAGCCTTCCGCTCATACGCTCAGCCGTTGTTGCTGATGACGGCGATCCCGTTTGCCTATGCTGGGGCCGTGTTCGGGCACTGGGCGTTTGGCGTACCGATGGCGATGTTCTCGCTGTTTGGCATTGCCGCCGCTGCCGGGGTCGTGATCAATGACAACCTCGTCCTGGTTGATTATGTCAATCGCAGGCGAGCTGAAGGCATCGGTGCTGTCCAGGCACTGGTTGATGCTGGGGTCTCGCGCTTCCGTCCGATCCTGCTGACCTCGGTCACCACCTTTGTTGGTATCCTGCCGCTGATCGCCGAACGCTCGGTCCAGGCGCAGTTCCTCAAGCCGATGGTTGTGGCGCTGGGCTGTGCCGTGGCGTTCGCCCTGTTCGTTTCGCTCTTCCTCGTCCCGGCATTGTATGCCGTGGGCGTCGAAATCGGCCGGATCTTCCGCTGGAGCTGGGGCGGGCGGCCCTATCGCCGGATCGGTGAAACCTATTCCGGCGAAGCCAATCTTGATACCGAAGAGCTGATCGGCACAAGCGCCGAGGACCCGCGTCCGTTACCGGCTGAATAATTTTTACTTGGTGTGCGTCACCGAAATCTAACTGGGAGACCAAATATGAGACATCTTCTGCTGGCAGGATGCGCTGTTGCAGCGCTAGCGGCCTGTACCTCTGCTGTTGAGGGCGACACGAACGAAACAGGCGTTGTTGAAACCGCCGCCACGCTCGTGGACGAGGTTGAAACGACCGCTGAACCGGCCGCCGACACCCGCAAAGTGGTCACCGCCTCGCGCGATGACTGGGGCACGTTCGGCATCGACCTGGCCTCGATGGATACTAATGTCGCGCCTGGCGAAGATTTCTACAATTATGTCAACGGCACCTGGATGGCGGAATTTGAAATCCCGGCAGACCGCACCCGTTATGGCGCCTTCACTCTGCTGCGCGAAAAATCAGAGCAGCGCGTGAAGTTCATCATTGATGACCTCTCCGAGGCCAAGCCGGACCCGGCGACGCTGGAAGGCAAGGTTGCCGCATTCTACAATGCCTTCATGGATGAGGATGCGATTGAGGCTGCCGGCTTGACCCACGCCCAGCCTTTCCTTGACCGCATCGCCGCGATCGAGACCCGCGAAGACCTGGCCGACGTGTTCGCGGCCAATGGCTTTTCAGCTCCGGTCGGGGGTTGGGTCGACGTCGATTCCAAGCAGACAGATGCCTACACGTTCTACCTGAACCAGGGCGGCCTTGGCATGGGTGACCGAGACTATTACCTGGTCGATTCCGAGCGTAACCTGGAGCTGCGCGCCGCCTACAAGACCATGGTATCGGCGCTGCTGGCGCGAGCCGGTTACGAGAATGCCGACGCAGCTGCAGACAGCGTCATCGCGCTGGAGACCGAGCTGGCCAAGGCCCATTGGGACAGGGCCGCCGGGCGCAATCGCAACCTGACCTACAACAAGATGACCACGGCGGAACTGGTTGATTATACAGGTGGTTTCCCGTTCACGCGCATGCTCGATTCGATGGGCCTTTCAGCCCAACCGGAATTCGTCGTGCGCCAGGTCACCCCGACGGCAGATGAGATTGCCGAGTTCAGCCTGCCGGACGAAATCGTTGCCAAGGTCAGCGGCGGCGGCATTGGCGGCATCTTCGCCGTGGCCAATTCTTACGATCTGGATGCCTGGAAAGCCTGGCTGACCGCGCAGTTCCTGACCAATCATTCTGCCGTCCTGCCAGCCGATATCGACAGCACGGTGTTTGAGTTCTACGGCAAGGAACTGAACGGACAGGAAGAACAGCGCGAGCGTTGGAAGCGCGGTGTGCAAACCGTCGAAAACGCGCTAGGCGAGGCGGTCGGTAAGGTCTATGCTGAGACCTATTTCCCGGCCGAGAACAAGGCTGCGATGGATGAGCTGGTCGCCAATCTGCGCCTGGCCATGGCGTCCAATCTTGAAGGCCTGGAATGGATGGGCGACGAGACCCGGACCGAAGCCAGGACCAAGCTCGACAAGTTTACCCCGAAGATTGGCTATACCGAGAAGTTCGAGACCTATGATAGCCTCAATGTCGGCACCAATGCGCTCGACAATGAGCTGGCCTCGGGCGAGTGGGCCTGGCAGGACATGATCTCCCAGCTTGGCCAACCGATCGACAAGACCGAATGGTTCATGCTGCCACAGACGGTGAATGCCTATTACAGCCCGAACCGCAATGAGATCGTCTTCCCAGCGGCGATCCTGCAGCCACCTTTCTTCAACCTGTCGGCAGACCCGGCGGTTAATTACGGCGCGATTGGCGGCGTGATCGGCCATGAGATCGGCCATGGCTTTGATGATCAGGGTGCCAAGTCCGACGGTGACGGCGTGCTGCGCAACTGGTGGACCGAGGCTGACCAGGCCAATTTCAAGGCCCGCACTGACGCGCTGGTGGCCCAGTACAATGCCCATTGCCCGCTCGATGATGGCGAAACCTGCATCAATGGTGCGCTCACCCTGGGCGAGAATATTGGTGACCTTGGTGGCCTGTCACTGGCCTACAAGGCCTATAAGCTGAGCCTGAATGGCGAGGAAGCCCCGGTGATTGACGGCCTGACTGGCGATCAGCGCTTCTTCATGGGTTGGGCCCAGGCCTGGCGCTCGAAGTATCGCGACGAGGCCCAGCGCCGCCTGATCCAGACCGATCCACATAGCCCGCCATATTACCGGGTCAACGGCATCGTCCCGAACCTGGACGAATGGTACGAGGCCTTCGGGGTCGAGCCGCACGACCCCATGTATATCCCACCGGAAGAGCGCATTCGCATCTGGTAGGCAAGATAATGAAAACGGCCCTTCGGGGCCGTTTTTTTTGTGCGCGCTTTCGGCCGGGCAGGGCAGGCCTGACCCAGACCGGGAATGGCCAATGCCGACACGCCTACAAGATCGGGCAGGACAGCCCCCAATGCCTGCGATAAGATAAATGTGAGACGAAAGGCGACTTGACCTTTACCGGGTAAAAGCGCCATCTGTTCGCAACTGCACAATATGTGCGCATAACATACTGCCAGGAGGTTCTCTCATGTCTGCATCCGATCCCGTTGTAATCGTTGGTATGGCCCGCACCCCGATGGGGGGATTGCTGGGGGACCTGGCTGGCATGTCGGCGAACGAGCTGGGGGCCATCGCGGTCAAGGCGGCTGTCGAAGAAGCCAAACTGGGCGCTGACGAAGCCGATGAAATCATCATGGGCAATTGCCTGCCAGCGGGCCAGGGCCAGGCCCCGGCGCGTCAGGCCGGTTTCAAGGCAGGTCAGGACAAGGGCCTGGAAGCCACCACGATCAACAAGATGTGCGGCTCGGGCCTGCAGGCCGCGGTCATGGGGCGCAACGCCATCCTCGCGGGTGAAGCCGGGATCGTGATTGCCGGTGGCATGGAAAGCATGACCAATGCCCCACACCTGTTGAATGTGCGCGCTGGCCACAAATATGGCGACCTGACCAGCAAGGATCACATGGCGCTCGATGGCCTGACCGATGCCTATGCCGGTGGCCCGATGGGCGTGTTCGCAGACCAGATTGCCGAAAAGTACCAGTTCACCCGCGAGCAGCAGGACGCCTATGCGCTTGAGACCCTCAAGCGCGCTCAGGACGCCACCGCATCTGGCAAGTTCAAGCGTGAGATTGCGCCGGTGACCATCAAGTCCCGCAAGGGTGAAACCGTGGTCGATGCCGACGAGTTGCCGCGCACTGCGCGTCCAGACAAGATCCCGACCCTGCGCCCGGCCTTCAACAAGGATGGCACGGTGACGGCGGCCAATGCTTCGGCCATTTCCGATGGCGCAGCTGCCATGGTGTTGATGACCCAGTCAGAAGCTGAAAAGCGCGGCCTCAAGCCGATTGCCCGGATCGTGTCTTCATCCTCACATGCGCATGAGCCTGAACTGTTCACCACGGCACCTGTCCCAGCCATGCAGAAAGCCCTGCAAAAGGCTGGATGGACCACTGACGAGGTTGATCTGTGGGAAATCAACGAGGCGTTTGCCGTCGTGCCGATGATCGCCATGAAAGAGCTGGGCCTCAGCCATGACAAGGTCAACGTCAATGGCGGCGCTTGTGCCATGGGGCACCCGATTGGCGCTTCCGGTGCGCGCATCTTGATTACCTTGCTCGCCGCGATGGAAGACAAGGGCGTCAAGAAGGGCGTTGCGTCGCTTTGCATCGGCGGTGGTGAAGGCATCGCCATGTGCGTGGAGCGCGACTAAGGACACCTCGACCCGAGCGCGCGTCAGCGACCATTTCAATGAACAGGCTGGCTGGAACCGGAGTCTTGGCTCCGCGTTCACGGCTGACCTGCTGATCCGTATGGATGGCGACCTGCACGCCGGTGGGCCGGTGGCGCAACTTTGCGATGACTGGCCGGGTAATCCGCGGCGCGATGCGCTTGGCTTGCGCATTCTCGGTGCGCTGCATCATGGTGTCCTGACCGGGCGCGCGCCCGACCTTGCGCCACACTATCCACCGGAACCTGGCAGCCAGGGCATCGACGAGACCTGGGCCCTAGCGCGTGACTGGATGGCGGCCAATCTTGATCATGTCGCAGCCTTCATCAAGCGTCCGCCGCAAACCAATGAAACCCGCCGTGCCATCGCGCTGTTGCCCGGCTTCCTGCAGCTCGCGGCGCGCTTTGCCATGCCGCTGAACCTGCTTGAGATCGGGGCCAGTGCCGGGCTGAACCAGAACTGGGACCAGTTCAATTACCAAACTGAAACCTGGTCACGTACCGGCGCGAGCGACGTAACCATTTCCACCGACTGGACCTTGCCGCCGCCGGATCATCTTGGTGCCGAAGTCACTATTGCCGCGCGTGCTGCCTGCGACATTGACCCGCTCGACATTCGCGACCCTGACGAAGCTGCGCGCTTGCGCGCCTATGTCTGGCCGGACCAGACCGAACGCCTGGCGCGTCTCGATGCAGCGCTTGCCCTGGCACAGGCAAGCGGCACACGTGTCGAGCAGGCCAATGCTGCCGATTGGCTGGAGACGAGGCTGACCGACCTGCCAGAAGGGCAGGTGAGCGTCGTCTATCATTCGGTCTTCCTGCAATACCCGCCCAGGGATGAGCGCCAACGGATCATGGATGCCATTCGCTCAGCCGGGGCCCGCGCCACGCCGGATATGCCGCTGGCCTGGCTCTGCTATGAGCCGGAGCAATTATTCGGCGGCGCTTTTGATGCAATGGACATGATCGCGCGCCTGCAGGTCTGGCCCGGCGGCGAGGCCGGCCTCCTGTTGCGCTCCAACGGGCATGTCACGAAAGTGTTCTAGAGGTCCGCAGGCCTGTCAGGCAGGCGTATACTTGCTGACCAGGCCAAGTGGCAGGGCTGTCGTGCGCTTGGCGACATTAATGACAATGCGCGATTGCACGTCCGAGACCAACGCCGAACCCAGCAGTTTTTCGCGCAGGAAACTGTCATAGGAGTGCATGTCCGTGGTCGAGACGCGGATGATATAGTCCACCGCACCGGTCACCGTCATGCATTCCATCACTTCCGGCCACTGGCCAACCAGCGTTTCGAAAGCGCGCAGATTATCCTTGCTGGGCAGGGCCAGCTTGACATTGGCAATCACTTCGAAGCCGAGGCCGAGCGCGTTGCGGTCTAGCAAAGTGACGCGGCCCTGGATGATTCCAGCCTCTTCCATCCGCTTGATACGCCGCCAGCAGGGTGAGGAGGACAAGCCGACCCGGTCGGCAATATCGGCGACCGAAAGGGACGCATCCTTCTGAATCAGGTCCAGGATTTTAGCGTCGATTGTGTCGAGAGTGTCAGACAAAATTTACCTCAAATTGGGCGTAAAATGGGGTTTATATGCCCCTTATTAGTCGGTTTAGGACAAACTAGGCAAGCTTTTTCGCGAAAATAATGGGAAATATGTCCAAAAAGCAACACCAGAAGGGTGCGAATGGAACATCGTGAAGTCACGCTGGACGACAAATACGATCTTGTCGAGGGAAAAGCTTACCTGACAGGAATTCAGGCACTCGTTCGCCTCCCTTTTGACCAGAAGCGGCTCGATCTCAAGGCAGGGCTGGATACGGCCGGTTTCATTTCCGGTTATCGCGGCTCGCCACTGGGTGGTTATGACCAGCAATTGCGCGCGGCACAGAAATGGCTCGATGCGCACGATATCAAGTTCTGGGAAGGCCTGAACGAAGACCTCGGCGCCACTGCCGTCTGGGGCAGCCAGCAACTTGGCCTGTTTCCCGGTGCCCGACGCGATGGCCTGTTCGGCATCTGGTACGGCAAGGCCCCGGGCGTTGACCGCACGGGCGATGTCTTCAAGCATGCCAATGCAGCAGGCACGTCCCCAAGTGGCGGCGTCGTTGCCGTGCTCGGTGACGACCATATGTGCAAGTCCTCGACCCTGCCGTCGCAGTCTGACTATGCCATGGCCGATGCTGAGATTCCGGTGCTCAACCCGGCCTCGATTCAGGACGTGCTGGACTATGGCCTGCACGGCTTCGCGATGAGCCGGTTCAGCGGTGCCTGGGCCGGGCTGACCGCCCTGGCCGACACGATGGATTCTGGTGCGGTGATCGATGTTAGCCTCAGCCGCGCCAAGTTTGTCATTCCAGATTTCGCGTTTCCCGATGATGGCGTGCATATCCGCCGTTCAGACGCACCGCTGGACAAAGAGTACAGGCTGCGCACCTACAAGCTGCCGGCCGCCCAGGCCTGGGTGCGCGCCAACCAGCTAGACCGGGTCATCCTGCCCAGCGCCCGCCCGCGCATCGGGATTATTGTGACGGGACAGGCCGCGCGGGATGTGTTCGAAGCGCTGGCCGCCATTGGCCTCAGCCCGGAGCAGGCGTCAGAGCTTGGTGTCAGCATCTACAAGGTCGCCATGCCCTGGCCATTGGAGCCGGAAGGCGTGCGCGCCT
>CBDUKI010000008.1:0-22109 GCA_965367765.1 uncultured Henriciella sp. | reverse complement strand
CCTTTGCCGACATCTACCCACAGATCGCACGCACCCGGATGAACGAGGGCTGGACCCCGGCAGAGCGCGAGGAACAGCTGGTTCGGCGCGGGCGCTATGTCGAATTCAACCTGCTCTATGACCGCGGTACGACGTTCGGCCTGAAGACCGGGGGCAATGTGGCGTCTATCCTGTCGAGCATGCCACCCGTGGTTAAATGGCCCTGAGGTGACGACTGGCCCGGGGCTTGCTATGCGTGCCTCATGAACGAGCACCAGCCTGCCTTTGCCATCACCTTCATCATTGCGTCGGTCACGGCTTCGGTTGCAGCACTGGGCGTGGTGATTACGGGCAGCGGCGAAAACTACTGGTACAGTTCACTGGTCAAGCCAGCCTTCAACCCGCCTGACCTTGCCTTCCAGGTGGTCTGGCCTGTCCTGTTCGGCCTGATGGCCCTGAGTGCCGTTGTGGTGCGCATAAAAGCTGGCAGCTATGGCGTGGCCCGGCCCGCCCTGCTCCTCTACTTCCTGCAATTGGGCATCAACCTGGCCTGGAGCTGGCTGTTCTTCGGCTTTCACCTGCTTGGTGTGGCTCTGGGGACGCTTGTCCTGTTGTGGATGGTCGTCGTCTTGATGATTCGCGCCTGTGCCCGCTACTCGACCACGGCGGCCGTGCTGCAGGTCCCCTATTTCCTGTGGATCAGCTTTGCGGCCTATCTCAACGCTACCATTCTGATGCTGAATGCCAGTTAGCGGTCAGGGGACTCAACATCGGCCAGGCGGGCAAGCAAGGCCTCGCGCTCCAGGCTGAAGTCACTGGCGACCCAGTCTTGCGCCACACGGCTGAGCGCACGGCCAATCTGCGGCCCTTTCAACCCGATCGCGAGAGCATCGTCGCCATTGATCGGAAAGTCCGGTCGCCGCCAGGCCCGAATGGCGGCCAGAATGTCGCGTACATCCTGGCCGGACAGCATGGCCCGGTCACTTACCGCCTGGACGCCATGCCAATAAAGGGTCGCGCGCAGCTCAACCGCGCGCATGCCAGTCACCTCCGGCAGGTTGTCGGCGGCCCACATGGTCAAGCGCGCGGTTTCTTCGTTTGACAGGCGCAGTGCCTGGGATGTCGCTTGTATGCTTGAAGCCGATCGCTCGATCAGAGCCATCAAGCGCAGCATTGGATCAGGGGCACACCCGACGAGGCGCTCACTGATGCGCAAGTCATGCAAACGATCCATGGCGACCGGCCCGGGTAGGATCTGCACGAACACATCAGCCAAATTCATTGCCTCAAGCGCGGTTTCAGGTGCCGGTGCCAGCAGCAATTTCTTCAATTCCTTCCAGATCCGTTCGCGCGCAATCGCCTCCAGACCAGTTGCCAGATTGGCGCAAGCCTGAAGGCCAACCGGATCAATCTCGGCACCGTACCAGGCATTGAACCGGAAGAACCGCAGGATACGCAGGTAGTCCTCGCGCAGGCGCGCTTCGGCATCACCGATGAAGATCACCCGCCCGGCGCGCGCATCGTCCAGCCCGCCCCCTGTCGGGTCGAAAAGCGTCCCATCCGGCGTGGCATAAAGCGCGTTCAGCCGAAAATCCCGGCGCATGGCATCTTCGTTCCAGTCTTCGGTGAAGGCGACAACGGCGCGGCGGCCATCGGTTTCGACATCCCGGCGCAGGCTGGTAATCTCAAAGGGGTGGCCATCAACCAGTGCGGTGATCGTGCCATGCTCGAGACCGGTCGGAATGGCCCGGATACCGGCCTTTTCCAGCGCCTGCATGACCGCTTCGGGCACGAGTTGCGTCGCCATGTCTATATCGTCCACCGAACGCCCCATCAGCGTGTTTCGCACGCAGCCACCAACGAACCGGACTGACCCGGCACGCGCCGTCTCCAGCGCATCGACAACGGCGCGGGTTGCCGGCATCTGCATCCAGTCAGCGGTCAAATGGGGCATGTTCACTCGTCCGGCGCGGTTGAATGATCCTCGATCACGACCGAGCCGCCCGGATCATCAGAATCGGGAAGGCCGATCCGCGTCAGGTCCTTCTCGCATGGATAGGGTTCGCCAGGCACAATCACCCCGTTTTCCAGTCGAGACGGGGTATAGCAGACATTTCCTTCCCCCCGGTCGAGCATGATCAGCACGAACCAGAAGCCAACTGCCAGCACGAAGCCAACACCGAACAGCCATCGGATCGGCCACGGCTTGCGGCCCTCTTCCTCGGCCTCGGCAATGGCCAGGCGATACAGGCCAAACATGCCAAACGGAATGAGAAACAACACAAGTTCAAACAATACCCGTGAGGCCACGTCTAGCTCTCCTCAGCCTGATACAAGGTCTCGTATAGAACACGAATAATCCCAGCGGTCACACCCCAGATGCGAAAGCCCTGCCATGGCATTTCGGTAAAATGGCGTGTGCGGCCCTGCCAGACGGCCGTGCCAGACTTGTGATTGGCGCGCTTGAACAGGAATTCGAGCGGCGTTTCAAACACTTCGGCTACCTCTGTCGGGTCCGGGATTGGCTCGAAATCGCGCGGCAGAACGCCAATCACAGGGGTGATTCGAAAGGCCGTGCCGGTGAAATACTCGCCTGAGCGCCCGATCAGGTCGACCTGGCTCGACCTGACCCCGACTTCCTCTTCGGCTTCGCGCAGAGCGGCAGCCACTTCATCATGGTCGCCCTCGTCAACCTTGCCCCCCGGAAAGGCAACCTGGCCGGGATGGGTCGGCATCGTATCCGGGCGCTGGGTCAGCAAGACCGTGGCCCCAGTCTCACGCGGGATAATCGGGACGAGGACGGCGGCAGGCCGAACCTGTTTGAGCTGGCGCTGCTCAACCAGGTCGAGGTCCCCGCCAACCGGCAGGTTGCGCTCGCCATGCACTGGATCCAGCCGGGAAGCCGCGCGTTCAAGAAAATCTTCAAGCGTCGTGAAGGCCACTAGTCTGCCGATCCCAGATCAAAGAAATTGCCCTGCGACCAGACACCCAGACGGCCTGGATCATCAGGGTGCGCCTGCGCCCATTCAGCCAATTCGTAGAATACGGGTCGGGTCAGTTTCGCCTCCAGGCCATCGCGCACCATTACATAAGGCGTAGGTTCGCCGCTATCGGGGTCGAGTGCAACGCGTATTTGTGCATCCCGCCCGGCCAGCACGACATCATCGAGATTGGTCTTGAACACCAGCACCTGGTCAGGCCCGGCCTCACCGGCCCGATCAACCCGAACCGCCATGAACGGGGCATCCTCAACATGCACGATGACTTTTTCATAGGGGGTGACCAGCACGAACCTGCCGTCAGGCTCGCGCCGCAAGATGCGTGAAAACAGTTTGACCAGGCGTGGGCGGTTGATTCGCCCACCTTCGTGCCACCAGCTGCCATCCTTGCGAATTTCCATGTCGATATCGGCGCAGCGTTCGGGCGACCACAGGTGAACGGGCGGCAATTTTCCGTCCAGGCCATCAGGCGCGACCAGCTTGAGCAGCTCATCCAAAGAAATCACACTATTTCCATTTGATTTCACGTCGCACTCCGCCATGATCTGGCCTAACAGGTAGGGCTAAGTAAGGCTCGAGTGAAGACGGAGACCTCATGGCAGGCGAAAATCAGGCGATTGTGGCACAAGCCGAAGCAGCAGGTGAAACCCTGGACAAAGTCAAAGTCGAGATCGGCAAGGCGGTTTTCGGGCAAGACCGGGTCGTTGAACTGGCCTTGTCAGCCATCCTTGCTGGCGGACACGCCTTGCTGATCGGGGCACCCGGTCTTGCCAAGACCCGCCTCGTCGAAGCCATGGGTACGGCGCTCGGCCTCGACAATGCCCGGATCCAGTTCACACCTGACCTGATGCCCGGCGATATTCTCGGCTCCGAAGTGCTCGACGAAGGCGCTGACGGGGCGCGCGCCTTCCGTTTCATCAAGGGACCGATCTTCACCTCCCTCCTGATGGCAGACGAAATAAACCGCGCCAGCCCGCGCACCCAGTCGGCCCTGTTGCAGGCCATGCAGGAGAAGCACGTCACGATTGCCGGGGTGCGTTATGACCTGCCAGCCCCGTTCCACGTTCTGGCCACGCAAAACCCGATCGAGCAGGAAGGCACCTATCCGTTGCCGGAAGCCCAGCTTGATCGCTTTCTCCTGAAAATCGACGTCACCTATCCTGACCTCGACACCGAACGTCGCATTCTGATCGAGACCACTGGCGCGGACGAACAGGCACCGCAGGCGGCCCTGACGGCCAAACAGCTGATCGAGCTGCAAACCCTGGTGCGCCAGATGCCGGTCGGTGAGACCGTTCTGAATGCCATCTTGTCGCTGGTCCGAGAGGCGCGCCCGGAGCAGACCAGTGATGACAATATCCGCCAGTTCATCGACTGGGGGCCGAGCCCGCGCGCGGGCCAGGCCCTGATGCTGGCCTGCCGGGCCCGGGCGCTCCTGCGTGGGCGCATGGCACCCAGTATCGAAGACGTCGAGACGCTGGCCGAACCTTGCCTCGCGCACCGCATGGGCGTGCGATATGACCCGACCGGACAGGCGCCGGGCCTCAACCTGATGATTGAAAACCTGGTCAAGGCTGCGGCCTGATTGACAGACTGAAACAGCGCCAAGGCAGACCGTCTTTGATCCCTCTTGCTACCCTCCGTGCCGATGCTGATGCGATTGCCCGCCAATTGCCGGGGCTGTCACTGAAAGCTGTCGCGGCGGATGTCATCCACCCCGGTTCAGCCGGGCGCAAGCGTGCCGGGTCTGGTGAGGATTTCTGGCAGTATCGTCACTACGCCCAGACCGATGCGGCCGACAGAATTGACTGGCGTCGCAGCGCCCGCGGCGATGACTATTTCGTCCGCGAGACCGAGCTGGAAACCGCGCGGACCCTGTTGTTCTGGCTTGATCCATCGGCCGGATTCGACTGGACCGGCGACACATCCCGGATCACCAAGGCCGACCGGGCACGCGCCATCATGCTGGCCTTCGGGATTGTCGCCGCCAAGGCTGGAGAGCGGGTTGGCGTCCTCAATGCCGGACGCAAGGCCAGCCTCGGCAAGTCCGCTGCCGACCGACTGGCAGAAGACCTGCTGGGCGCCAATGATACCGGCCTGGGCGCGCCAAGATCGACGGCCATGGCAATTGTTGCCAGTGACTTCTACGACCCAATTGAACAATGGCAGACCCGCCTGACGCCTCTGGCGGCGCGTTGCACGTCCGGTATCCTGCTGGCTGTGTCAGACCCGGTCGAACATACGTTCCCCTATTCTGGGCGGACCCGTTTTTCACGCCCCGGCGCGGCGCTGGAACGCCTGTTCGGACGCGCTGAGACGGTGCGCGAGCATTACCTTGATCGCTTTGCCAGCCACAATCGTGCGCTGGAACGCCTCGCGACAGACATGGGCTGGGCCCTGGTGCGCCATCGTACCGACATGCCAGCCCTGCGCGGTGCCGCAGCCCTGCAATTTGCCCTCGAACAGTTCGGGGTACGGCTATGACGCTCGGCCCGTTCCTGTTCACCGCCCCGCTGGCCCTGCTTGGCCTCATCGCCCTGCCCATCATCTGGTACGTCCTGCGCGCCACGCCGCCCGCACCGAAACAGGCCGAGCTGCCCAGCCTGCGCCTGTTGGACGATCTCGACCCGCGTGAGGAAACACCGGCCCAAACGCCCTGGTGGGTCCTGCTCCTGCGGATGCTTGCAGCGGTGGCGGCCATCATTGGCCTGTCGCTGCCCATCTATGCCCCCGGCGCGCGCCCTGATGCGCCGACAGCTGGCCCGGTCCTGATCGTCATTGATGATGGCTGGACGAGCGCGCAACGCTGGGGTGAAATCCGCGCCGCCGCGATATCGGCCCTGGATGGTCACAATCGCGATACGCCGGTCCACTTGCTGCTCACCGCCCCGCGCGCGATCAATGCCGACCCTTCCGAACGCCTTAGCCAGACGGAATTTGAAACCCGTATACGCTCGCTGCGGCCACAGGCCTGGCAGGTTGATCGCGAGGACGCGCTGGCCCGCCTGGAAGACAGCGCTTTGGCACCTGGCCAGATTGTCTGGCTCACCAACGGGTTAGACCCCAGCTCGTCGCTCGCCTTTGGCCGGGCCCTTGCCGAGAAAGCGCCGCTTTCCATCTATGCCGCCACCCCACGTGGGCCGATCGCCATAACAGGTCTTAGCGCCGATGCGACTGGCGCACAGCTAAGCCTGAAGCGCGCCGAGAGCGACAGCGATGCCAACTATTTCGTCTCGGCCCTGACACTGGAAGGCTCCGCCCTGGCGACAAGTGACGCCAGGTTTCTCGCAGGTGAGCGCAGCACAACCGCAGACTTCAGCCTGCCTCCGGCAGCCCTGTCACGTATCTCACGCTTTCAGGTCACCGCCAGTTCAAGCGCAGGCACAGTCTGGCTCTGGGACAGTGCCGATCGCTCACGTCGGGTTGGCCTGGTCAGTGGGGACAATACGGCCCAGCCGCTTCTGTCTGACATGCATTACGTTCGCAAGGCGCTGGAACCGTTCGCGACAATCACGGAGGGCACACTAGAAGACCTGATCGTTGACAATCCCGATGCGATTATTCTCACCGATATCGGCCATATCGATGCGGCCTCGATGGATGCGGTCACCAGTTGGGTGGAGGCCGGTGGCGCCCTGATCCGCTTTGCCGGGCCACGCATGGCCGCCCAGGGGGACAGCCTTGTGCCTGCGCCCCTGCGCCGCGCCTCACGCGCGATTGGCGGCGCGCTGACCTGGGAAGACCCCCAACCGCTGGGAACGTTCCCTGAAACGTCTCCCTTCTCAGGATTGACCCCGCCCCCGGATGTGCGTGTGCGCCAGCAAGTCCTGGCTCGGCCCGGTCCCAACCTGGCCCGACGCACCTGGGCTCGCCTTGCCGATGGCAGTCCGCTGGTCACAGCCGACCAGCGCGGCGAAGGCATGTTGATCCTTTACCATGTCACCGCCGGGCCAGACTGGTCAGACCTGCCCTTCTCCGGCGTCTTCGTGGACATGCTCCGCCGCACCATCGCGGCGGGCAATGGCGAAGCTGTGCCAGATGAACAGGGTCTCTACACCCCTGTGCTTAGCCTCAATGCGTCCGGCCAGCTGGTCCAGCCGGATGCTCATGCTGCGCCGCTGCAGGCCAGCGACTTTGCCATCACCATCGCGTCCCAGGTCTCCCCCCCCGGCTTCTACCAGGGCCCGGCGGGCATTCGCGCCCTCAACGTCGCGGCGGGTTATGATCCGGTGGCGGTCAGCCAATGGCCTGCCAGCGCTCGCCTGCTCGGCGATGCAGAAGCCAAGACGATGCGACTGGGTGGCCTGTTGATCGCCCTGGCCCTGCTTGTGCTGGCCCTGGACATCATTCTCGCGCTCGCCCTGGCAGGCCGCCTGCCGCGGCTGTCTCGGCGCGCAACCAGTGCCATGGTCTTTGCGCTTGCCGGCTTGTCCATACTGGGCACACCACTGGCAGACGCACAATCAATTGACCCCAAATCGAAGGAAGCCCAGGCTGCGCTCGACATGCGCCTGGCCTATATCGAAACCGGCGACGCACGTACCGATCGAGCGACAAGAGCTGGCCTGACCGGGCTCAGCCTCATCCTCACCCGCCGCTCCAGCGTCGAACCAGCCGAGCCGTTTGCTGTCGATCCGGAAACCGACGCGCTTGACGTTTATCCCATCTTGTTCCTGTCGCTGCCGGACAATCCCGAACCGTTCAGTCCACAGGCTGTTGCCCACCTCAATGCCTACATGCGCAATGGCGGTGCCCTGTTCATTGATACGCGGCGCGGCGGCGACATTGCCGGCCCCAACAGTTTTGAGGGCCTTAGCACAACACTCGAAGGGCTCGACACGCCGCAGCTGACCCCCGTTCCGCCGGATCATGTGCTGACCCGCAGCTTCTACCTGCTGGACGAATTTCCCGGTCGCTATTCTGGACGGCGCCTGTGGATCGAAGCCAGTGTGGCGGCCACTCCCGGCGAGCGCCGGGGCGATGGCGTCAGCCGCCTGTTTGTCGGCGATGCCGATTACCTGGCGGCGTGGGCGGTCGATGAGCGCGGACGCCCGCTCTATTCGGTCGACGGTGGTGACCAGCAGCGTGAAATGGCCAATCGTTTCGGCATCAATCTCGTCGTCTACGTCCTGACCGGCAATTACAAGGAGGACCAGGTCCACCTGCCGGCGCTGCTCGAGCGGCTGGGTGAGGAAGACCAACCCGGCCCTGGTGAGGAGGTGATCCCGTGATCGAAGCCTCCCGCCTGTCTTTCGCGCCCCTGGTCGACTGGCCGTGGATCGCGGCGCTCGGCGTGGTTACGCTGATCGTAATCGGCCTCTACCTTGCCCGGCGCGGGTCGGCCTGGCTCACCCGCGCCCTGGCCATGCTCGTCCTGCTGGCGGGGCTGTGCAACCCTGCCATCGTGCAGGAAGAACGCGAGCCCCTGCCATCGGTTGCCGCGCTCGTACTGGATCGGTCTGACAGTATGGAATTCGGCGACCGAGCTGAAATCGCCGAAGCCGCATTCGAAGCCTTGCGTGCTGAGTTGGAGGCCAATCCCGCGATTGATCTGAGGGTGATCGAACCAGATACCAATGGCGATGGCACACACCTGATCTCCGCGCTGGAAGGCCTGATGGCCGATGTGCCGCGCGACCGGATTGCCGGGGCGATCCTGGTCACCGATGGACAGGTCCATGACATGCCTGATGACCCGGCCCGGCTCTCCGAGCTTGGACCGATCCATGCCCTGATCACTGGTGACCCGAATGCCGGAGACCGCCGGATCACCCTGGTCGAAGCGCCCGATTTCGACATTGTCGGCGAGGCTGCAACCTTCATCATTCGCGTCGATGACCCGGAGGGCGGGCGCATTGCCGTCACCGTATCAATCAATGGCGGACGCGAGGAGGTGGTCTTTGTCGAGGCTGGTGAAGACACGTCCATTCCAATCGAGATCGAACGCCGGGGTGACAATATCGTGGTCTTTGAAGCCCCAGAAGGGCAGCACGAACTGACACTGGCCAATAATCGCACAGCTGCAACGCTGTCGGGTGTGCGCGACGGGTTGCGCGTGCTGCTGGTCACCGGGCGTCCAAACTCTGCCGGGCGGGTCTGGCGCGACTTGCTGAAGTCCGACCCGTCGGTGGACCTTGTGCATTTCACCATTCTTCGCCCGCCCTACAAGCAGGATATTACCCCACTCGAGGAAATGGCCCTGATCGCCTTCCCGACCGAGGAATTGTTCGAAGAAAAATTGCAGAGTTTCGACCTCGTCATCTTCGACCAGTACGAACGCCGCGGTGTCATCACCATGGCCTATCTTGCCGATGTTGCGCGCTATGTCGAAGAAGGCGGCGCCATGCTGATTGTCGGCGGCGAAGACTTTGCCGGGCCGACCAGCCTGGCCCGCACGCCGCTGGCCGGTGTCCTGCCCGCACTGCCAACTGGCGACATTATCGTCGGCGCCATGGTGCCCCAGCTATCCGATGCGGGCCGTCGCCACACCATCACTGAAGACATGCAGGACGGCGAATGGGGGGCCTGGTTGCGCTATGTCCAGACCCGCGCAGATACAGGCGACGTGCTGATGACCACACCGGATGGTGAGCCGCTGCTAGCGGTCGACCGGGTTGGTGACGGGCGTGTGGCACAGCTGATGTCGGACCAGATCTGGCTCTGGGCGCGCGGCTATGATGGTGGCGGTCCGTTCGCAGACCTGATCCGCCGCATGGTCCACTGGCTGATGAAGGAACCCGAACTGGACGAACGCCAGCTGCAATTGCTGGCCCAGGGAGATACGGTTCGCGCCAACTTGCGCACCCTGGCTGATCAGGCGGCGCCACTGATCGTGCAGACGCCGAACGGGGCCTTCCTGGAGCCGGAATGGCGCGAAGAAGGCCCGGGGTCATACAGCGCCGAAGTGCCTGTTGACCAGCTTGGCCTCTACCGAGCGCAGTCTGGTGGGCTGGAAGCGGTGGCCCTGAACGGGCCAGCCAATCCGCTGGAATTCGCAGACCTCACGGCCAGTGGCGAGGCGCTGCAACCGCTTGGCGATGCGACCGGCGGCGGCATCTATGCCCTGCAAGCGGCTGAGGATGCCCCCAACCTGCGCCTGGTTGGGCGGCGCGCCAATGCAGCTGGGCGCAGCTGGATGGGCCTGCGTGAACGCGGCGCCTATGTTGTGCGCAACGCCAACAGCGTCCCCCTCCTGCCGGGGCTGCTTGTCGTCATCCTGGCCATGGCCGCCATTATCTGGGCCTGGCGACGCGAAGGGCGTTAGAGGTATCTTGCCGGATCAGCCGGGACGCAGACCGCCCCGCTCAGCGCGATCTCGTCTTCATTGAGCGACCGCACCATGACCCGCGCCGGGTCTTGTGGCCCCGGGAAGCTCAGTTGCCCTTTGGGAACAAGCGTGAAGCCGATTTCCGAAAAATAACGCGGCGAGCCGATGATCACCGCAGCTGTCCATCCGGCCTTGCCGGCCGCCTCCAGGGCCTCGCCGGTAATGCTCAGGCCAAGGCGCTGTCCCTGAAACCCGGGGGCGACTGCAACCGGCCCGACAAAAACCGCCGGCGTGCGCGCTTCGCCAACCTCGACAGGCCACAGGCGGCACGCCCCGATGACTTTTCCATTACGCACGGCAACGCGGTTCAGGTCCGGCAGTGAGACGGTGCCTTCGCGCAGCCGTTCAGCCGTTTTGGCGAAGTGGCCCGGCCCAAATGTGCTATCATACAGCGCTTCGATCTCATCGGCATGGCGGGCTGGATTTTCGGCAATGATTTCAAGCATGGCGCGCGCTGTACACGAGTGTTCGCCAAACGCAATCGAAATCAGTAGGCCCAAGCCGCCAATTGTGTCCGCAGCACGGATACAAAAGCCAATGGCTGGTCGAGCAGCAGGTGGTGAGCAGCTTCTGGCATGGAGACGAAGGTCACATCATCACGCAGGCTGCGCATGTAAGTCCAGTTCCGTTCATCAACAAGCACGCTGTTTTCACCGCGAATCACGCTGAGCGGACAGGTCACTTTTCGGAACATGGTGGCCGGATCATCCATCGACTCGAACCGCGTCCACAAGGACGGGTCGAACTTCCAGTTCCAACCGGTCTGCCCGACCGAATTGGTCACCTCTTTCAGGCTATGACGGGCTATATAGTCAATGATGTAATGGTTTTCGCAGGTCTGTGGCGGGGCCAGGCGAAACCGCGACAGGGCGGTTTTCAGGTCGGCATAGATCCGGTGCGCATTACCGCGCTGCGGTGGACCGTCCCATTCGTCTTCCGGATGGCGAATGACGCTGTCGACAATGATCATTCCGGCAAACCGGTCGCTATGCTGTCCACCGGTCGACAGCGTGATATAGCCACCGAACGAATGGGCAATGATCATCGGCTTGCGATCATGGTCGAACAGGCCAGCATGTTCGCACACAGCCAATTGCTCAGCGGTAAAACTGCTCAGGCTGTAGGCCTCGCGCCAGTCGGAATCGCCCATGCCACCAAAACTCATCGCAACGACGCAATAATCCTCAGCGAAAAAGGGCGCGATGAAATCATACCAGTGGGCATGGGCGCCATTACCGTGCACCATCAGCAGGCCCGGCTTGGCCGGATCGCCCCAGCGCTGGTAGCGGATATTGGCACCATCAACCTCAACCCATCGGGTCTCATAGGGGGTCGCCACGGCACGCTCGAACCAGGCCGGTGCCGGTGGCTTCTCGCCGCCATACGGGACCAGAAGCGCCATCTGAGCCATGTTCTGATTGCCGTCCGCCATGCTCACACTCGCTTCTCAATGATCTTGAAGACGCCCGTACCAGTCATCAGCGTCTTGTCGCCGGACCAGATCCGCCCTTTCACGGTGATGATGCCGTCAACTTCGGAGATGACATCACCCTGCCCCTCAACCCAGGAGCCGCGGCTGGCGCCCGAGATGAAGTCACAGACCAGACGGATCGTGACCCACCAGGTGTCTTCATCATTCTCCACCGCGCCGCCCCAGGCCATGTCGGCAAAGGTCATCAGCATGCCGCCATGGGCATTGTCCATGCCATTGGTGTGGTGCTCGCCAACCCGAAAGGCGCGAACCAGGCTTTTGCCCGTGCGCTTTTCGAATAACGGGCCGACCTGGCGTCCAAAGCCGCGGTGCCAGGGCAGCGGAACAAAGCCGTCGGGAATATCATAAGTCTGGTTACGGGTCAGATCATCGCTCATGAAAATGACATGGCCGTCATCCATTGCTCAGGCAAGACGTCACGTAGCGGGAACATCTGCCAGAGCCTGAAGCCACAACACCAGGCCATTGGCTGAGATATGCGCGACGATCGGCACAAGCATCGAGCCACTCAGGAGGCGCAAGGCCGAGAAGCCAAGCCCCGCCACAAACACCCCGGCAAGCGCAGCCGGACTGTACTGAAAATGCGTCGTCATGAACACGAAACTGGCAATTGTCGCACTGGCATATGGGTTGATCCCACGCGCCAGCATCGCCCCCATGGCCACCCCGCGAAACGCCACTTCCTCGACGATTGGAGCCAGCAGGGCAACGAAGAAGATCGTCGTCAGCGACCAGTTTGCCTTGGCATCCCAGGACGGATCATAATCATCCGCATAGGCCCAGCCTTCCTGGCCAGCCATGGCAATGTTGGCAATCATGGTCGGCAGGATCAGGCACATCGGGCCGACAACCACGCCGATCACCAACCAGTAAGCGGGGGCCCGCATCGTCCCGGCAAAGGCCCCTGCCCCGATCCTCTGGCTCCAGCCGCTCAGCAGAGCAAAATAAAGCACGGCCACAATGCAGGCGAGGAGTTGGATCGTGCGCACATGGTCGCGTGTCAGGGCCTCGCCCTCGATCCGTATCAGCCCCGGCTCGACCAGATTGGCCAGGCCGAAAACCAGAACCTCGATCAGCATCGGCGCCAGCAACACCATGAAAATGGCCGTCAAAGGCTCGCGACCGAGAGCGGAAGGCGTGTTGTACGGTGCGTTCATTCTATACGGTCACGGCCTTCCCGCTGACCGCGGCCTGTTGGGCCAGGAGGCCAAGCTCCAACGCGCGAACACCATCGGCAAAGCTCGCGCCTGCTGGCTGGCCAGTGGCGCAGGCCTGGTCAAACTGGCGAAGGCTGAACGCAATCGGGCCATGGCCTGGCGCAGGCTCGGCAGGATTGAGGGTAAGCTCGTGGCGGGCCTGCCCGGTGACCACGGACATGCCAATATGTGGTGTCCCGAACAGGGCGAGGTCCAACACCCCCTTGGCCCCATTGGCAAAGTCCAGCACCATGACGGCATGGTCGTATCTGGGCGGCTGTTTCTTGTCACGCTTCTTCCTGCTTGCCGGATGAACGTGACCGGCATTGACCGACAGGCGCACTGGCTCGGCCCCGGTCAGCCAGCGCAACAGGTCCAGATACGGCCCGCACAACTGGTCCAGCGGTGCACCATCCGGGTAGATCGTCCTGAAGGCCAGCGCCATGTCGGCATGGAACAGGCCATTGACGCTCAGCTTGACCAGACGCGGCGGATCACTGGCATCTGCCTGCACCCCGGCGACAAAATTCATGACCTCCGGCAAGCATCGGCAATCCAGGCCAACCTGAAGCAGCCCCGGGCGTTTGCTGGCCAGTCTGGAGAGCTGCTTCGCTTCTTTGAAAGTGTTGCAGATCGGGACTTCCACGAAGATGGCCCGATCCGTCTGCAAGGCCTCGCTCAACATGTCGAAATGCTGTGCACCATCACTGGCGATCACCACTGCATCAAGCTCACCCAATTGCAGCATTTCACGCCAGTCACTGTATATGGCGGGCTTGAACCTTGAAGCCTGCAGGAAGGCCATTGTGTCATTCAATGCCTCGCCATCGGTCTCGGCCACGGCGACCAGGCTTGCCGCAGCAACCTCGCTCAGGGCCCGGACATGGGCATAGGCCGAATGTCCGGCACCGATGAGGCCATAGCGTCGTGACGCGGGTTCTGACATGGTCGGCTCGCTCCACTCCCTATCCCCATAAGGGATAACAAGCCCGCCCGAGATGACAATAATTTTTAGCGCAGGGCGCGGTCGGTTCAGCTGTCTCTTTGGGCAACCAGGTCAGCCGTCATCCCATTGATCTTGTTGATCAGGTCATTTGCCGAACCATTGGACTTGTCGAGAAGGGCCAGGAACTGAGCCTGTTGCTCGATGCCGAGCCAGACAATATTGCCGTCAACATTCAGGGCAACATCGACAACCTGGTACTTGTCACCGCGATACAACACGCGCCAACGCACATCCAGCTCCTTGCCGTCATCGCGGACAATCCGCGTATCAACAATTGAATCGCGGGCATTGCGGTCGGTGGAACCCACCACTTTCACGTCCTGGCCGCGATACTCATTGAAATAATACTCGTAGACTTCCAGCGCATATTCGCGGAAGGCATGGGTATAGGCCTCCATTTCCTCTGGCGTGAACCGGCGCGAGTACTTGCCGATCGTGAAGCGCGCAATGGCCTCGATATTGGTAAACTCATCCATATAGGCCTGGAAGCTCGCCCGTCGCCCAGCCGCATCGAGATCGGGCGCGTTGAGCGAGGCGAGGACCTCATTGGCATTGATGCGGACATATTCTTCGGTCTTCACATCAGCGAAGCCCGGCAAGGTGAGAACCATGCTCGCAAGCGCTGAAACAAGCCATTTTCGGGAAGTCATTATACTTTTCCTAGTTGAAGTCTTCGTCGTCACCGAAATAGGAATCATCAAAATCGGGCAAATTTGCGAACGGATCTTCTTCTTCCTGCCCATCGCGGATAGCCGCTTGTCTTTGTTGAGTATAATTCCTGCGTAAAGCGACATAAGGTTCCGGTTGTTCGCGCAGGATCTCAATCTGTTCGATCAAATCCTCACGTACAGATACCGCGCCAAGCACGCCAAGGCCGATTCGGGTTTCATCATCGCCTTCGAATTGGGCATAGGTCATCGGGTTAAAGGCGACATCAACCCCAAGGCCGAACGCATCGCGGACATTGCTCGGGCCAGCAAATGGCAGCATCAGATAAGCCCCCTCATCGAAACCCCAGACCCCAAGCGTCTGGCCAAAGTCCTCGCGATGGCGGGGCACATCGAGTGCTGTCGCCGGGTCGAAGATGCCACCAATGCCGACCGTGGTATTGAGTAGGAAGCGGCCGACTGTATCGAGCGCCGCATCAGGCTTGCCTTGCAGGACCGTGTTGGCGAAGACGACAGGCTGGCGCAGATTGGTCAGGAAGTTCCGCACACCGGCGCGAATGGGTTCATTGGTGATCGCCCGATAACCCTTGGCCGTCGGTTCAAGCACGACACCATCAACAGCATTGTTGAACGCATAGACATTACGGTTCCAGCCCTCGAACGGATCATACACGCCGCTGGCCTGCTGGTCCGCTGTGCTGGCACATGCGGTCACAACCAGTGATGCACCCAAACCGGCAAGGATTGCTCTCATAAGTCTTTGTCCCTGTTATCGACGCCCGATATGATCTCGCGCCCCACCCATTACAACCTATTCGAATATGAACATCACCGAAACGTTATTCCTGTTGCCAGCCAACAACACCAGCGCCTTACAGAAATAAAATCATTGAACATTATATAAATGAATGTTTATATGTTGATATGATCGTACCTGCTCGTCAGATCGTAGACGCCTTGAGGGCCGCCGGTGAACCCACCCGGCTGCGTATCCTTGCGCTATTGCGTCGGGGGGACCTGGCTGTCGGCGAACTGGTTCAAATCCTCAACCAGAGCCAACCCAGATTATCCCATCACTTGAAAGCCCTCGCAAGTGCGGGGCTGGTCGAGCGCCTGCCCGAAGGCGCCTGGGTGTTTTACCGCGCCGCCAGCCAGGGCTGGTCCCAGCGCCTGCTCGACACCATCTTCGCCGAGCTGGACCCGGCTTCGGATGATTTCCACCGTGATGCGCAAGAACTGGCCAAGGTCCGCCGCCACCGGGCGGAATCGGCTGAGACCTATTTCGCCAATGTCGCCGAGGAATGGGATTCCATCCGCGCCCTGCACTTCCAGAACGAGGCGATCGAACAAGCCTTGCTGAAAGCTGCCGGTCCGGGGCCATTCACCCGCGTGATAGACCTTGGCACGGGGACCGGGCGCATGCTCACCTTGTTCTCGCCACTTGCAGAAGAAGCCGAAGGTCTCGACCTCTCGCATCAGATGCTGACTGTGGCGCGCGCCAACCTGGCCCGTGACGGCGTCGTCAATGCGCGGGTCCGCCAGGGCAATGTCTCGGCCACTCCGTTTGAAGCTGACAGCGCCGACCTCGTGATCATCCATCAGGTCCTGCATTATATTGAAGACCCAGCCGCCGTACTGGCGGAAGCGGCGCGCCTGCTCAAGCCGGGCGGGCAATTGCTGATCGTCGACTTTGCCCCACACGAGCTGGAATTCCTGCGCAGCGAGTATGGCCATCTTCGCCTCGGCATCCGCGAGGATGACATGCGCGAATGGGCCCAGAAAGCCGGCCTCACCCTTCACCCGCCGCGCCAGCTGTCGGCCCCCGATACGCTGGAGAAGCGCCTGAACGTCAATGTCTGGAGCGCCCAGCTGCCCGCCAAGATCAAGGAACCTGCCCTATGAGCGCCCTGTCCTTTGCCAGTCACCAAGGCCATGACGCGCCGAACGTGTCGTTCGAATTCTTTCCGCCCAAGACGGACAAGATGGAAGCCAAGCTATGGGAATCGGTCGCCCGCCTGAGCCCGATGGCCCCGAAATTCGTCTCGGTCACCTATGGGGCTGGCGGATCGACCCGCGACCGCACACACGCGACAGTCGCAAAGATCGCCGCCGATACCTCGCTCAAGCCTGCCGGGCACCTGACTTGCGTTTCGGCGACGAAGGAAGATGTCCTCAAGGTCGCCGAGGATTACTGGAATGCCGGGATCAGGCACATTGTCGCCCTGCGCGGCGACCCACCGGAAGGCATGGGTGCGAAGTTCGAGCAGTTTCCCGGCGGGTTTCGCGACAGCGTCGATCTGATCGCGGGCATCCGCAGCCACCGCCCGGAGCTGGGCCGCGTCTTCGAAATCTCTGTCGCCGCCTATCCCGAGCCGCACCCCGATAGCCACGGGATGGATCAGGACATCGCCTTTCTCAAGGCCAAGCAGGATGCCGGGGCCGATAGGGCGATCACGCAATTCTTCTTCGAGCCGGATGTCTATCTGCGCTTCCTGGAGCGGGCGCGTGCTGGCGGCGTGACCATGCCGATTGTCCCCGGCATCATGCTGCAACCCAATTTCAAGGGCCTGCAGCGCATTGCCAAACTGTGCGGGGCGAGCCTGCCAAACTGGCTGCACGAGCTGTATGAAGGCACCGAGGATGACCCGGAAACCCGCGACCTGATCACCGCCAATGTCGCCGCTGAACTGTGCCACAAGCTGGCCGATGAAGGCGTTCACGATTTCCATTTCTATACGCTGAACAAAGCCGGCCTCGCCCTGTCGACCTGTCACTTGCTGGGCCTGAAGCCCATCAAAGAGCCGCTTGCTCACGGCCAACCGAACGAGCCAAGTCAAACTGAACCAGGATCGATATCGTGACCGACCGCCAGAACCGCATCGCCGCCCTGAAAGCCGCCGCCAGGGAGCGTATCCTCATCCTCGATGGCTCCTGGGGCGTGATGTTCCAGCGCATGGGGCTGAACGAAGCTGACTATCGCGGTGACCGTTTCACCGAAGATCGCTATCCCGGCCAGATGAAGGGCAATAATGATATTCTCTGCCTGACCCGGCCAGACCGCGTGTCCGAACTGCACAATGCCTATTACGCTGCCGGGGCTGATATTTCAGAGACCAATACATTCTCTGCCACAACGATTGCCCAGGATGACTATCAACTGGATCGCCAGTCAGTGATCGACATAAACTTCGAAGGTGCGAAACTGGCCCGCGAGGCCGCGGATACCTGGACGGCCAAACAGCCTGAAAAACCACGCTTTGCCGCCGGCTCCATCGGCCCGCTCAACAAGATGCTGTCCATGTCATCAGACGTGAATGATCCCGGCGCGCGCGAAGTCACGTTCGATCAGGTCTATCAGGCCTATCGCGAGCAGGTCGAAGCGCTGAACGCGGGCGGTGTTGACCTCTATATGATCGAGACGATTACCGACACGCTCAACTGCAAGGCCGCGATCAAGGCGATCATGGACCTTGAACGCGAAGGCATAGAGAAACTGCCAATCTGGATCTCCGGGACGATCACAGACCGTTCGGGTCGCACCCTGTCGGGCCAGACCGTTGACGCTTTCTGGAATTCGGTGCGCCATGCCAAGCCATTTGCCATTGGCTTCAACTGCGCACTCGGCGCAGACCTGATGCGCCCGCACATCGCCGCTCTGTCGCGCGTGGCCGATACGCTGGTGGCCGCCTATCCGAATGCTGGCCTGCCGAATGAAATGGGCGAATATGACGAAGCCCCCGACCAGACAGCCGGTGCCGTCGGCGGCTGGGCCAGGGACGGCATCGTCAATATTCTCGGTGGCTGCTGCGGCACGACACCAGAGCACATTGCCGCAATTGCCAAGGCTACAGAGGGCGTCAAACCGCGTGACCCAGCCCCAACCCCGAACGCGATGCGCCTGGCTGGACTTGAACCCTTTGAACTTGCCCCCTGACGCCAGCCTGAAGATGGATACTCGATATGCAACTCTATGATGAACTGACCGACAAGATTCAGGCCTTCATTGCGGCCCAGAACATGTTCTTCGTCGCGACCGCTCCGCTGGATGGGACTGGCCACGTCAACCTGTCACCCAAGGGCTATGACAGTTTCAAGGTGATCGACCGGCACACGGTCGCCTATCTCGACCTTGGCGGCTCCGGCATCGAGACCCAGGCCCATGTTCGGGAAAATGGCCGGATCACCATCATGTTCTGCGCCTTCGAAGGCGCGCCGAACATTCTGCGCCTGTATGGCCGCGGCGAGGTCGTTCAGTTCGATGATCCACATTTCGCCGACCTGCTGGCCTTGTTCCCGGGATTCGACCGGGCGCGCGCCATCTTCACCGTCAAGCTCGACCGGATTCAGGATAGCTGCGGCTGGGGCGTTCCTTTCTATGACTTCAAGGGCGAGCGCGACCAGCTCAAGCGCTATGCCGACAATGAAAAGATGACCGCCGAAGACTGGGCCGACAAATACCGCACCAGGAATGCCGAAAGCATCGATGGCCTGCCGGGCATTGCAAAGAACTGAACAATCACATGACCTCCCAATCCTCCTCCTTCGTCAATATTGGCGAGCGTACCAATGTCACGGGTTCGGCCCGCTTCCGGAAGCTGATCACCGCCGGGGACTATGCCACGGCTGTTGAAGTGGCGCGCCAGCAAGTCGAGAACGGTGCCCAGATCATCGACATCAACATGGACGAAGGCATGCTCGATGGTGCCGAGGCCATGACCACCTTCCTCAACCTGATCGCTGCCGAACCGGATATTGCCCGCGTCCCGGTGATGATTGACAGCTCCAAGTGGGAGGTCATCGAGGCTGGCCTGAAATGCGTACAGGGCAAGGCGGTCGTCAACTCGATCTCGATGAAGGAAGGCGAGGCCCAGTTCATCGAACAGGCCCAGGCCTGCCTGTCCTATGGTGCGGCGATTGTCGTCATGGCCTTCGATGAGGTTGGCCAGGCCGACACGGCCGCCCGCAAGGTCGAGATCTGCCAGCGCGCCTACCGCATCCTGACCGAACAGGTCGGTTTCCCACCTGAAGACATCATCTTCGACCCGAACATCTTTGCCGTTGCGACCGGGATCGAGGAGCATGACAATTATGCGGTCGATTTTATCGAGGCGACAAAACTGATCCGCGAGACCTGCCCCGGCTGTCACATCTCCGGCGGCCTGTCGAACGTCTCCTTCTCTTTCCGCGGCAATGAACCGGTGCGCCGGGCCATGCACTCGGTCTTCCTTTTTCATGCCATCCCGGCCGGCATGGACATGGGCATCGTCAATGCCGGACAGCTCGACATCTATGACGAGATCGAGCCGGAGCTGCGCGAGAAGGTCGAGGATGTCATCCTCAACCGCTCGCCCGAGGCCACCGAAGCGCTGATCGAGATTGCTGAACGCTTCAAGGGCCAGAAGGGCAAGAGCGCCGAGAAAGACATGAGCTGGCGCGAGACAAGTGTTGCCAAGCGGCTGGAACATTCGCTGGTTCACGGCATTACCGAGTTCATCGAGGCCGATACCGAAGAGGCCCGCCAGGGCGTCGAACGCCCGCTTCACGTCATCGAAGGCCCTTTGATGGATGGCATGAACGTGGTTGGCGAACTGTTCGGTTCGGGCAAGATGTTCCTGCCGCAAGTCGTCAAGTCGGCCCGCGTCATGAAAGCTGCCGTGGCTTATCTCGACCCGTTCCTGCAGGCCGAGAAAGCAGAACTTGGCACGCTCGACGTCTCCAATGGCAAAGTGCTGATGGCGACCGTGAAAGGCGATGTGCACGATATCGGCAAGAATATTGTTGGCGTGGTCCTGGCCTGTAATGGCTATGAGATCATCGACATGGGCGTCATGGTGCCTGCCGAGGATATTCTCGACCGGGCCGAAGCCGAGCAGGTGGACATGATCGGCCTGTCCGGCCTGATCACGCCGAGCCTCGACGAAATGGTCTATGTCGCGCGCGAAATGCAGCGCCGGGGCATGAAACAGCCGCTGCTGATCGGCGGAGCCACAACCTCGCCAGCCCATACTGCGGTCAAGATCGACCCGGCCAGATCGAACGGCCCGACCGTTCATGTCGCCGATGCCAGTCGCGCTGTCGGGGTCGTCTCCGCGCTCCTGTCTGAGGATGAACGCCCGCTCTTCGTCGAGACGACATCGGCGAAATACCAACGCATGCGCGAAGCCCGCGCTGGCGGCCCGCCCAAAGCCCGCCACCCGATTGCCGTCGCGCGCCAGCATGCCCACAAGCTGAGCAGTGGTGCCCCGCAGGCCCCGAGCTTTACCGGCACCCGCGTGTTTGAAGAGTTTGACCTGTCCGAGATTGCTCGTTGCATTGACTGGACCCCCTATTTCTCAAGCTGGAACCTGGCCGGGCGGTTCCCGCAAATCCTTGACGACAAGATCGTTGGCGAAGCCGCCAGCGACCTGTGGCGCGACACCCAGGCAATGATGCAACAGATCCTCGGCCAGGCCTGGTTCAAGCCAAAGGCCGTGATCGGCTTCTGGGGTGCCAGCCGTGACGGCGACGATATCAGGCTGGACACGGGCGATACGCTGCACACGCTGCGCCAGCAAATGGTCAAGGACAATCAGCGAGGCAATTTCGCATTGGCCGATTTCATCGCCGAAAGCGGTGATCATGTCGGGGCCTTCGCGGTTACGTCCGGGCCGGAAGCGGAGGCCCGCGCCAAACAGTTCCAGGCCGAAGGCGATGATTATTCCGCCATCATGGTCAAGGCGCTGGCTGACCGGTTTGCCGAAGCGCTGGCCGAATACATGCACGCGCAAGTCCGTCAGATCCATTGGGGCTATGCCAGCGATGAGGCCTTGTCGAATGCCGAGCTGATCGCGGAGAAATACCAGGGCATTCGCCCCGCCCCCGGCTATCCGTGCCAGCCCGACCATACCGAAAAGCGCACCCTGTTCCGCTTGCTGGAGACCGGGCGGATCGGCATGGAACTGACGACAAGCTGCGCGATGACCCCGGCCGCTTCGGTTTCCGGCCGCTATATCGCCCACCCGGAGGCGGTCTATTTCGCTGTCGGGCGGATCGAACGTGATCAGGTCGAAGACTATGCCCGCCGCAAGGGTATGGAGCTGCGTGAAGCCGAACGCTGGCTCGGCCCGATCCTCAACTATGACCCGTCAGCGACAGGCTAAGCCCGCACGTGCGGCCCGCGCCTCGGGGAGGCCGGGTATTACGGAGAGGTTTGTGTTTGTGGAGGCTCATGGCTGTTTTTCTCTCAACCGGATCTCTGATTCTCGCAGGCGTCTCATACGTTTCCGCGCCGCAGGCCTCGCCCGCGCGGCGCGGGAAGATCACCCAGTCCTGAATGCCAATGCCCTCGCAGAACACGGCGGCCAGCCGGGCGCGCCATTGCGGGCGGGTCTCGTTCGCCAGCTCATCCGTCAGATAATACTGATGCAGGTGCGGGTGGCGGCTTGGGACCCAGCGGCCCGGAT
>CBDUKI010000007.1:0-22323 GCA_965367765.1 uncultured Henriciella sp. | reverse complement strand
CGGCAGCCATGCCCAGACCGGCTATCCCGATCACGTTTTCAGTACCGGAACGCAGCGAGCGTTCCTGCCCGCCGCCGTACAGGATCGGCTTCAATGGTGCCCCGGAGCGTATCCAGAGCGCACCTGTGCCTTGTGGCCCGCCGATCTTGTGCCCGGCCAACGCCAGGTAATCCACGCCCAGGAGGCCGACATTGACCATGACCTTGCCCAGCCCCTGGACAGCGTCACAATGCGTCAGCCCGCCCGCCTCACGCACCATAGTCGCGGCCTCGGCAACTGGCTGGATCACCCCTGTCTCATTGTTGGCCAGCATGATGGACAGGATCGGCCTGCCATCGCGCCCCATATCCCAGCGGGACAAACGGTCCGCCAGCCAATCCAGGTCCAGAACGCCATCTGGTGTCACATAGGCCGTCTCAACGGGGACACCTGCATAGCCCGCATTCTTGACCACCGCTTCATGTTCGATCGCAGACACCAGCAATGTGCATTGACCATCCAGATGCGTCACCGCCCCACGCAGGGCCAAGGCATTGGCCTCAGTGCCGCCGCTGGTGAAGACGACATCCTGCGCCCGGGCCCCAATCGCCAGCGCCACCTGTCCACGCGCACTCTCAACGATCTTGCGCGCCGCCCGGCCCGGTCCATGGACTGAAGACGGGTTCGCTCCAGCCTCCATGGCTGCCAGCATCGCCAGCTTCACCTCGGGATGGAGCGGGGCCGTCGCATTATAGTCCGCATAGATCATGGCGCCCATATACGCATGCTGAGGGCGAAGACCAATCTCTTTGGCAGGCCCGCGTCCCTCGATTTGCTTTGACGCAGAAGCAATTTATTGATAAACAATAAGCCAAAGGAGACAGAAAATGGAACATTCCTGGATGCTCTGGCTGCTCATCCCAGCTTTTTTCATGTTTGCGGGTGGTCGCAGCTGCTATCCTAGCGGCCGCCGACGTCACCGTTCATCCTCGCGAAGCTCGGAAGAAGTCGCCCGCCTGAAGGCAGAACTGGCCGCCTCGCAAGATCAGATCAATGCCCTCAAATCCCGCCTCGAAGCCGTTGAAACCATCGTCACGGATGAAGAAGCCGAACTACGCTGGGAATTTCACAAGCTGCAAAAGGGCTAGCCCGCCTGGCCACCCCCGGCCTGACATGCAGAAAAATTTGCATTTGGACTCGCAAATCGCCTAAGACCGGCATTCACAACGAATTCCAACGCAGACTGCGAGACAAAACAGGCATGGCCGAACTCCTCATTTCTGGCCCGGAAGGCCGGATCGAAGCCCGTTACACCCCTCCTCCACGCGAAGGCGCCTCGATTGCGCTCATCCTGCATCCCCACCCACGTGCTGGCGGGACGATGCAAGACCCGATCACCATCCGTCTCTACCAGATGTTCGAATCCAAGGGCTTTGGCGTCCTGCGTTTCAACACACGCGGCGTGGGGCGCAGCCAGGGCGTCTATGACCAGGGCATTGGCGAGCTGGAAGACGCCGCCTTCATCCTCGACTATATGGAGCGCATGGTCGAAAGCCCGCGCTATGTCTGGTGCGCCGGATACAGCTTTGGGGCCTGGATTACATTGCAGCTACTGATGCGCCGGCCTGAGATTGATGGCTTTCTGGCCATTGCCCCACCGGCGAACCATTACGATCTCAGCTTCCTTGCGCCATGCCCGGCCTCTGGCCTGATCATCTCCGGCGAAAATGATGCCATCTCAAAACCGGCAGACGTCGAGCGCGCGCTGACCAAGGTACGCATCCAGAAGGGCGAAAGCATCGAACGGATGAGCATTGATGGCGCCAACCACTTCTTCACCGGCAAACATGACGAACTGATCGACATCTGCGAGGCCTATGTCGACCGTCGCCTCGTCGAGGATGAGGAAAAGCTGCGCCGCGAGGCCGAGGCCGCCGCCGCCAAGGCTGGCAGTCGCAAGCCCCCTATCCCGCGCGCCATGCCCCTCACCCCGGAAGACAATGAACCCCTGGGCTAGCGCCTAGATCGACAAGGTGATCTTGCCGAAATGTTGCTGGCTGGCCTGATGAGCAAAGGCCGTTGCGATCTCGTCGAGTGGGAAATCCTTATCCATGACCGGCTTGATGCCATTGCTCTCAATCGCGGCAATCATGTCTTCCTGATGCTCGCGAGAACCGACCGTAATGCCGGAAACCGTCAGGTTCTTCGAGAACAGTGCAGCGGTTGGCACTTCGCCTGAAACGCCCGTCAGCACGCCGATCAGCGAAATATGGCCACCAACGCGGCAGGCCTGGATCGACTGGGCCATTGTGCCTGGTCCACCAATCTCCACCACTTCATCAACCCCGCGTCCACCCGTCAGTTCGAACGCCGCCTTGCCCCAATCCGGTGTGGTCTTGTAATTGATCACATGGTCCGCGCCGAGCGCCTTTAGCCGCTCCAGTTTTTCATCTGAAGACGAGGTGGCGATCACCCGCGCGCCCGCCGCCTTGGCAAATTGCAGGGCGAAGATCGACACCCCGCCCGTGCCCTGGGTCAACACCCAGTTGCCGGGCTGGACCTTGTTCTCAACAAACATCCCGCGCCAAGCCGTCAGTGCCGCACATGGCAAGGTCGCCGCCTCGCGATAGGAATAGCCCTCCGGCATCTTCGTGAACGCGCCTTCCGGCATGGCCACAAGTTCAGCCGCGAACCCGTCGACACCATCGCCGGGGACGGAGAAGAAGCCCGCTGCCTGCGGCCCGCCATAGAACCAATCCGGGAAGAAGGTCGACAGAACCCGGTCGCCGACCTTGAACCGCGTCACGCCCTCGCCCACGGCGACGACGTCTCCGGCCCCGTCCGACATCGGAATACGGCCATCTTCGGTTGGGATGCCGCCCATCACAACCACGAAATCATGATAATTCAGCGATGAGGCGCGCACCCGAACCAACACTTCGCCAGGTCCGGCCACCGCGTCAGCGCGTTCCTCGATGACCAGGTTTCCCGGTCCGCCCGGTTTCTTGACTGCAGCAACTTTCATCAGCTTTCCTCCTAGAGATACCGGCGTACACAGCCGCCCCCACCCTTAGGTAAGTCAAGCGTTTCATTTGGCCGATCAGTTTACCCAGATTGGCGACCCCCAGGCCCTGTCCTGCACCAGCGGCTCCATCACGGGGCTGACCGGCGTTCCGGCCCGTGCCGCATCCCAGCTTGACCAGCGACATTTCGGATTTTCCAGCACACGCACATAGTAAGCAGCAGACTGGGCCGGGTCATAATCCGGATCCTGCCACAGCGCTTTGAGCTCGCCGGCCCCGGTCTCATCATTGGTTGCGCAGGTGGCCATATCAACGCGCGCGCCATTGTCCGCGCAACGCCGGGTCTGCGGATCAACTTGCGCCCCGCCAGCGCAGGCGACATCGTGAATGGCCTCCTGCTCAACTCCGTCGTCACTCCAGACCTTGATGATCTGCAGGCGTTGCAGCGGCACACTGGCCGGGTCACGTACGGCCCAGGCGATCATTTGCGGCGCAGTTTCTGCCGCCTCGAGGCGTCCACCCATCGGCACGCCTCCGGCATAGGCCTGTTCCAGCATGTCGGCGCTGGCCAGCGTTTCAGTGCTGTAATCAGGTCCAGCGAACATGCGCACCTTGATGCGTGGGCCGGACGTGCCGAACGTCTCCTTGGCCCGCATTGCAGCAAACAGGGCCTCGCGCGTATTTTGCGGCGCCCAGACCCCGGCAAGGCCGCTGGCGCCATATTGTGCGGTCGTCACCACATCAGCGGTCGCCGTATAGTTTTCTGGCCATTCGGGCGCGCCCTCCGGCGGCGTGCTCTGTCGCGTTGCCGGGTCCATGTCGTGCGGAAACTTACCGAAGAAGCTCTCCTCTATGAGTGAGGCGGCCCCCAGATGCGTATCGCTTGAACCGATCAGACCAAATTCGTACGGGTTCACCGAGGTGTCGGTCTCTATCCCGATACCGCGCCCAAGCGCATTGCGGACAAAACTGCCGGGCAATGGCTCCGACTTGTCGGTACTGCCGATCAGGAATTCATACTGTTCGAAATTCGAGAACTCATCATTCGGTGCGAGCGAGGGATGGGTTTCTGATGTGCCTTTCAGCTGAGTGATCTCGACCAGAGGCTCATTGCGCATGCGATTATTGCCATACTCCGCATCCAGCGCTTCGCCATTGTAACGTGTCAGAGCAAACATCTGCCCGTTCGAGGCATTCGAATTGTGCGGAATGGCCAGCACATCCCGGCCCGCCTCGCGCTGCCCGTCCATCCAGACCCACAGGTCCTCGGGATTGGTGCTATCCAGCGTCGAGAACAGCCGCGTCGGCGCGCCATCCTCGAAAATCACATTGCGGTGCAGGTTCGCTGCCCCCGTATCGGTGACCTGCACCATCGCGGTGAATTCATAACCAGCGAATGTCGTAAATCGTCCAGGCTCATTGTGTCGCTCGGCCGCCTCGATCGTGTCAGCCCAGACGCTGTCCATCATCTCACGGTCATATATGTCCTCGATCTCTTCACCATTCACCACGGTTTGGCCAATACGAAGGAAGTTGCCCCGCCGGTCTTGTGCGACAAGCCCAAAGATGGACTGAGCCGTTTCTGTCCGGTTCAGCTCGGTGCCCAATGTCGCCATTTGCGGGATGATACCAATATATTCACCGTGATCGGTCACCGCCAGAAAGTCCAGGGCCGGACCACCAAGCTGGATCTGGAAGCCAGCCCCATTATCGATCGCCTCACCCTTGGCAAAGCGATAGGCGTCATCAGGGGTTGCCCGCGTGTTGAAGATATAGGCGTCGAACGAGTTGCGCGTATGCACATGCAAGTCCCCAAAATAGGCATTTTTCAGCGGATTGGCTGCTGGCATCTCGTCAGCCGGGGCTTCTGCTACGGGCGGTGGCGGCACCTCCAGCGGTTCGCTCGGCGCATCCGCCGTCTGTCCACACGCCACCAGCGCACCTGCGCCCAGAAGCAGTCCAAGTTTCCAGCTCGTTCTCGCCATATCCTACATCTCCCTGTCTTTTTCCGGAGAAGCTAGGCGGGCCGCGAAGAGGAGTCTACTCGCAATCGATTAGAGAGCCGATCACCCGAGCAGCGCTTCATATGTGTGGAGAATGTGGGTGTGTACCGCTTCAGGGTCGAACCTGTCCGCGTGAGACCGCGCCAGCGCCGCCGCGCCTTTGTCCCGGCGCGTGACTTCGTCCTCGGCCAAGGTGATAACGGCCCCGGCCAGCGCCTCGACATCTTCCACCGGGCACAGCGCCCCAACCGACTCGTCCACCAGTTCCGATACACCGCCGCAATCGGTGGCGATGACCGGCACCCCGGCACGAAACGCCTCGACAATCGAAATCGGCAAGGCCTCCCACCGCGAGGTAAGCAAGAAGATGTCTGCGGCCTGCAAGTGTTCAGGCACCGTATCGATCGAGCCAATGAAACGGATATTCTCCGCCACGCCAGCAGCCTCTGCCCAACTGTCCACCTTGTCCTGCAAGATGCCACCCCCAGCGACGACAAAACGAACCTGTGGATGCCTGGCGACAACTTGTCTGACAACGTCGATCATCACATCAATGCCCTTTTGCGGGGCGAGGCGTGAAGGACTGAACACCAGAATACCGTCCTCATGGTCGAGATAGGTGCGGCGCAGGTCTTCTACCGTTTCAGGTGCCGACGCGCGCAAGGGGGCGATACCGAGGCCGAACCGTGAGGTCTTGTCGGCATCCACGCCAAGCGCGATCAGCGCATCAAGCACGATCTGGCTCGGCGAAGCGACAAGGTCTGCCGAGAACCGTGCCGTCTTGGCGACCTGGGGAAAGCGTTCGGGCGCAGAACCGTGAAACGTCATCACGACCGGGATATTCTTGCCAAAGGTCGCCAGCCGCGCGACCAGGGCCGGAGCCGTTTCATGGGCATGGATCAGGTCAACCGGATGCGTACGCAACGCCTTGCGGAGTTTGCGTGCAGCTGAAAGCAACGCCATGACCCGCGTGAAGACATTGCCGCCCAAATGTGAGACCTCATTCATCGGCAAGGCAATGAAATCGTCTCTTTCCGGGTCAATCGTGCTGCGCTCGGCAGCCCCCGCGAATACCACTTCATGTCCGTGCGCGACGAGCCAGTCGGACAGGTCGTAGACGTGGCGCTGGATGCCGCCACCATGAAAAAAGTTGGTGCAAAACTGCATGATACGCACGGATTGACCCTCACCCAGACCCTAGTTCACTGACCGTCACCGCTTGGGCGCATCACCAGTGCATTCACATGACCATAATTGCGAATAGTTCGCATTCTCAACAAGGTCAACTACTATGTGGGAAGAGTTTCAAAATTTGTGCCGGGTGCCCATTTATGGGCGCGTTACCACCCCGCCCGTCATGGCGCGGGGAACGCCGGTGGTGCCGGGCCAGCTGATCGGCAAACCGCGAAGCGTTCTTACCGCCAGGAAGGCAAAGGCTTCTGCCTCGATGGAATCGCCGCGCCAGCCGGCTTCTTCTGCACTCAACAACTGGCACGGCAAGGTCTCAGCCAGGCGTTGCATCAGCACAGGATTGTGGCGTCCCCCGCCGCAGGCAATGACCCGCGCCGGTTGATCAGGCAGCTGCGCCAGACCTGCCGCCACAGCATGCGCCGAAAACGCGGTCAGCGTCGCCGCGCCATCTTCAAGGCTTAGCCCATCGGCCAGGTTGGCGCTGAAATCATAACGGTCGAGCGATTTTGGCGGCGCCACTCGGAACCAGTCATGCTTCAGCCACGTGGCCAGGCGCGCCTCATCGATCTGCCCCCGCGCCGCCAGTTCTCCACCCTCATCATACGCGCCATACCCATGGCGCTCGACCCACTCATCAACCGGGCCATTGGCCGGGCCGGTATCAAATGCAACCAAATCCCCGCTCTTCAGTTTTGCGGTAATATTGGCCACGCCACCAAGGTTCAGCACGACTGCCGGGCCACCACCCAGCCGGTCAAGTAACGCCTTGTGATAGATTGGGGCCAGGGGCGCGCCTTCACCGCCAGCAGCGACATCTGCTGTGCGAAAATCATGCGCGACCGGCAGGCCGGTCTTGTGGGCCAGTGCGGTACCATCCATCAGCTGCAACGTCTCGCCAATCTGGCCGGGACGGGGGCGGCGATGAAGCACGGTCTGCCCATGCACGCCGAGCAGTTTTACATCGCCTCGCTTCGGGCCAGGTTCCGCCCCGCTTCGGGGCTTGGTCATACCCTCTTCATAGGTGCTTCGGGGGGGCGTCGGCGCACTGTCCAGCAGTTTATCCAACATCTTCCACGCGTCGAAATGGGTCGAAACCACCACCTCACGCGCCCTCGCAAAGGCCGCCTCGGGCCTGGAACCGCTCCAGTTCCAATCGCGCGCCGCCTGTGTCGCCTGTTGGATTATCTCGCGTTCGTCCGTCTGATATTTGCGCTCAACCGCCGGGCCAAACGCGTCAATCGTCTCGCCATCCGTCCTGATCAACGCCACATCAACTGCATCAACCGAGGTGCCGGACATGAAACCAGCCACCCAAATAGGTTCAAAATCTGTCTCTTGCCTGTTCAAACCCTTGGCATCCCATGCTAACGCCGCTGCCTTGACGAGAGAGTATCCCGAATGAGCAATTACACATCTGAATTCCTGCGCACGCTAGATGAGCGCGGCTACATCAAGCAAGTCACACACAATCAAGAACTTGATTCGTATTGCGCCGGAACGCCTGTTGCCTATATCGGATTCGATGCGACTGCTGACAGCCTGCATGTCGGGCACATGGTCGGCATCATGATGCTACGCCGTCTACAACAGGCCGGTGGCAAGCCGATCGTCCTCATGGGGGGCGGCACGACAAAGATTGGCGATCCGACGGATAAGGAAAAGTCACGTCCGATCCTGTCGGAGGAGGATATTGCCAACAATATCAGAGGGATTCGGAGTGCCTTCGAGCCTTTTCTGACCTTTGGTGATGGTCCAAGCGATGCCATAATGGTCAACAATGCCGACTGGCTGGACAAGATTGGTTACATCGAATTCCTGCGTGACATCGGCAAGTACTTCACCATCAACACGATGGTCAAACAGGACACGGTCGCCCGGCGCCTGCGCAATGAAGAGCCGTACACCTTCCTTGAGTTCAATTACCTGCTGCTGCAGTCGTATGACTTCCTGGAGCTGTCGCGCCGCTACGGCTGCTTCTTGCAAATGGGCGGGTCAGATCAGTGGGGCAATATCGTTGGCGGGGTCGACCTGCTTCACAAGGCAGATGGTCAGCAGGGCTTCGGCCTGACCTGCCCACTGATCACGACGGCCTCTGGCGGCAAGATGGGCAAAACCGCTGATGGTGCTGTCTGGCTGAACGCAGAGCGGCGCAGCCCTTACGAATACTGGCAGTTCTGGCGCAATACCGAGGACGCCGATGTTGGACGCTTCATGCGCCTGTTCACCGACCTTCCGCTTGATGAGATCGCCCACTACGAGGCCCTGAGCGGCGCTGAAATCAACAACGCCAAGATCGCGCTCGCCAATGCGGCGACGACAATGCTGCATGGCGAACAAGCCGCCAGCGAAGCCGAAGCGGCAGCGGCCAAGGCCTTCATTGGCGGCGGCGTCTCAGCCGATCTGCCGACCTTTGACATTGTTATGGCAGACCATGGTGAAGGGGCCAGCACCGTGGCGCTGTTGCGCGCGGCGGATCTGGTCAAGTCAAATGGTGAGGCCCGCAGAAAGATGGCTGAAGGGGCAGTTCGCGTGAATGACCAGAAGGTCGACGAAGACCAGACCCACGCCTGGGCCGATATCCTGTCAGACGTCTCGGCTTTCAAGGTTCAGGTGGGCAAAAAGCGGATTGCGCTGGTCAAACCCGTATAAATCAAAGCATCCTTTCTGAGCTTTGTTCGGCGTAGAATAGCGAGATGCAGGCTGGGTACAGCACAACTTGCCGCGCTAGTTCAGCGCGAACTCAACCCGGCCCCGCTGGTGTCGTTGGTCCATCCCCGGGGGCCGGGGGAATGTACTCGTCTTCCGGCAATTCGGGCAGCTTCTCCGTCGGTGGTTTAAGTGTCGGATCGACAGGGAGTGCAGACGGGATCGAAGTATCGGATGGGTTCTCGAATATCCGCCGCAAGATACCTGGCGTCACCGCCGAAAGCGGATTGACCGCGACCTGCGCCTTTTCCAGCGTCCCGCTGACCGAATAGGTAATCGAGAAGATCCCCTCACCTTCTCGACCCACGAATAAATCACCGATGACCGGCACACCGCCCAGCACGGAATTCACGCCGAAACTGGGGACCAGCACTCCGTTCAACTCAATGCCGTTACCGCTTGTGGAGACCCAGCCATTGACCGTCAGACCCAGAGCCGGACCGCTGGCGCGGGCACCATCAATCACATAGCGCCCTCCGCCAATCGTGATCGGAGCCTCGATTTCGCTGAACAGGACACCCTCACCTGCCAGCGTATCGGTTAGGCCTCGCAGCGATGCCAGAGACAGCACCTGCGTGAAGAAGGGGGCATTCTGCAAGCGGGCATCCCGCACTTTCGCCATCAACTTGATCGGCTGGGTGGGGGTCGCCAGAGTTCCGGTCAGGTCGAGCGTCCCACCACTGACATAATCAACGCCCAAGAAAGCCTCTGTCAGGAAGCCCGCATCTTCTGACATCAAGGAGACAACAGATGGCCCGCCACTCGTGCTGGCGGCATAATAGGCTTCCAGCTTGCGACCTGCGGATGTCTCCCCTTTGGCGCTTGCAAGTTTCAGCCCGTCACTTTCGTTGACCAGGGACAGTGTTGCCCCCTTCAGATCGAGCCCTCGACGCAATCGTAGCTGATCGACCGAAGCCTCCATGCCGAGCGCGAAGGAAACGCCCGTACCGCCTACGCCGCCAAGATCGCCAAGAAGCTCGCTGATATCAAGATACTGTCCCGTCAATGACAGGCTTGCGGCCCCATTTGCCAATCGGCGTAGCTCACCGGCCACATTCGCACGGTTTTCAATGTAGAGGTTACGAAGCGTCAGTGTTTCCAAGCGCCCATCTGCTCCTAGCAGAACATCTCCATCCAGCCGCGCTGTCTCGCTTTCAATTCGCAAGGCTGAGACCTGTTGTGTCATATCACCGGAATAAGTCAGCGTGGCACGGGCCGGGCGCCCGGCTGGCTTCACCCAGCCAATTTCGCCGACATCTATCCTCGCCTCCTGCAGGTCAAACGCAAATGAGGCTCGACCAAGTCCGGTCGCACTTATCTGCCCCTGCATTTCGACTGGAATCTCGCCCGACAGATAGGCCCGGCCGACCAAGCCAAATGCATTCAACACATCCGGTGTCAAAATGGCTGTTGCGCTCAGATCTGCTGGATTCTCATCTGGTCCGACCGCATCTCGCCAAGTGAATTGCACAGGCGCCGCGCCGAGAATTCCGTGGCCTGTGACGATGATCCAGTCATTGGTCAACTCGAGTTGAGCCGTCCCATCGGTCAGATCCAGCTCCCCTATCGCATCCTCCAACCCGGCTGGGGTGAGAGTAGCCTGGACGAGAATTGGGGTATCTTCAAAGGCGACATCATCAAGTGCCGGACGAGACATCTGGAACGTCGCTTCGGCCTGCCCAGAGACGCGCTCAGGATCGAAGCCGGTATTTTCTTCCAGCTTCAATTGCGAACCATCGAGGGCCCGCATGATGGTCACGACGGGGCCGCTACCCTGCGCGGTCACATGGAACAATTCGCCCTTGGGATTGAGCTTCGGAAAGCTGACTTCTGCTGCAGGTATCGTCCAATCGACAAATTTAGCTTCGACCGTATTGAGAGTGAAGGAATTCCCGGTCAGGCGACCCATACCGCTCGCCTCAGTGACCGGTTCGACATCGTTGAGAAATTTCACCGCACCGTTGACGAAACCAAATTCGACCAGAAGATCCGCATCACGCATATACCCTTCGGCGAGGCTGTCAGGTGCGATTGAAATATCAAAGAGTGCTGTTGTCAGTTGACCTTCCAACACCCTGTTGATGACATATCTGCGGGCGCCACCGCCGAGCCGAACCGGCCAGTACTTGACGACTGTATCCGTCGTCACTGCCCCGGTCAGGTCCCCGGCCACGGACAAGCTGAACGGCAATTCGCCTTCCTCGACTTCCATCCCCCAGATGAACTCGCCACTTGCCTGCAGCTGACCTTCGTCAACAAGGGCACTGACTGTCTCAAGGTTCAGGGTCTTGAAGTCGCTCGAGATTCGTCCCTGAAGCTCAATATCATTTACCTGCCAGATGTCGGAAAACACTTCGGTGATGTCGAGCACCATCTGATCAGTCGACAGATCGAACCGGCGGGCGCCATCATCTTCCAGAATATCAAAGACGTGACCGGTAAGGCTGGTCTCAAGTCGATTGGTAAGCAGTGACAACTCGCTGATGATCAGACGATCCTCCGCAACAACATAGCTGAGGTCGGCGAAGATATTGAAAATCTCGTCTTCCCTGAAAGGCAGGCTCAACGCTCCGGCCTCACGCTCCACCCTGAGGTCAACCTGCTTCAGCCCGTCTTCCCGACCTATTGAAGCCCCAAAGACAATATTTGTACGAAAGTCGCCATCCTGGAAGCCCGACAGGTCGAACCGACGAGCCAGATCGGAAACCGGCCATGAATTGACCGTCAGATCAGCTTGCAGACCAGTATAGGAATCGAGCGTGTCGACCGTCAGGTTGACCTGACCAGGCAGACCAAGTCCGCCACCTTCTCCACTGAATGACAGGCTTACATCGGTGGCTGAGCGCTCCAGCCGACCATCCGTGTTCTGGAAACGACCAACCTCCGTCCCGTCCAGGGCGTAGTAACGCACTTCCATGTCATCGAAACTTATCGATTCCAGGTCGAACCCCGCTTCCATGTTCTGCAGTCCACCCAACAGCCCCATCAGGACACTATTGGTGCGGTCCAGCCATTCCTGCGGGGTCTGAGGCAAGACGCCTTGCTGGATTTCCGGCAACGCATCTCCCGCTAGCGACCATTGATTGGGTGCGATGTTGCGCAAGTCGAGCCAGCCTGAATCGAGGTGCATGCGCAGCACATCTGCCTTTCCAAGAAAGATCGCCCCGGCATCCAGCGTGATTTCAGCACGCTCGGCATGACCAGCATCCTGGCCGCTGGCGTCCTTTAGGGTCAGGTCATTGGCAACGATATAAAGCCGCCGATCGGCTGGCGACCATTGCAGCGTGACAGTACCGACAGTGACCGGCTTGCCATCGCGCGATTTGGTGAGCGCGCGCTCGACATCATCGCGGAACATGCCCAGCTCAACCGGGCCATTCGACAGCATGAAGGCCAGGATGGCCGCCCCGGCGAGCGCCAACAGCACCAGCGTGCCTAGAACTTCAAAGAAGATCACTTTAGTGGTCTGGCGAACCAATTCAGAAACTCCAACTACTCAACTACGCTGCCAATGGCACATCAAACCGGAACCAACCACCCGCCAGACATACAGGACCATGCCATGACAAACCGACCAGAAAAAGGCGATGCTGCACCTGCAGTAACACTACCAATCTGTGATGAACAAACGGTGGACCTCGCCGCCCCGCAGGGCAAGGGACAAATTCTGTTCTTCTACCCGAAGGACAACACACCTGGTTGCACCAACGAAGCCATTGCCTTTTCCGCCCTGAAAGACGATTTCGCTGCCCTTGGCGTGGCGATTATTGGGATATCGAAGGACAGCCTGAAGTCACACGGCAACTTCAAGGCCAAGCACGCGCTGACCGTAGATCTGGCCTCAGACCCGGACGGCACCGCCTGTGAGGCCTTTGGCGTCTGGGTCGAGAAGAAAAACTATGGTCGCACCTATATGGGAATCGAGCGCTCGACCTTCCTCATCCTGGCAGATGGCACCATCGGCGAAGTGTGGCGAAAAGTCCGCGTCAAAGAGCATGCCGAGGCTGTTTTCGAGGCAACGAAAACCCTGTTGGATTAAAATTTGCGCAAATAACCATTCTTTAAGGTGAACTTTACTCTTATTGTGCGATTCCTGTTTAGGAATCATCACAAAAGGGCTTTTCGAGCGGCTCACAATGAGGTTACTGTCAGGCTTCACCGATAGGAACCCGAACGGTTGCTGGGCCGTTTCCTCTACCTTGCGGATAGGTGCGTAGAATGAAAGCAAAGTTAAAAATCTCAGACTTTGTGAGAAACGCCTTCCCTGAAAGGCAAATTTACCACCGCAGCGGTGGAACCGTTCGCTACTTCACCATCTCTTCCCTGCAACAAATCATGCTGGCGGTTGCGGCTGCTGCAATTGTCGGTTGGTCCATTTTCGCCACGGGCACATTCATGTTGCGCACTGGCGCCCCCAGCGGCCTGGCGTCCGACAGTGAAGTTCACAAGCTGGAGCGCTGGGTTCAGGAACTGCGCGCCCGCGAGGCCTTGTCCAGCTCACAGCTGGCGCAACGTACAGAAGCCTTCCAGGGCGCAACCGTTGAATTTGAACGCCGCCACAACACGCTGAAGACAATGCTCGAAGCCCTTCAAACGGGCGGCGCACTCGAAGTCTCGGCACTGCGGGGAGATTCAGCTTCCCTGCTGGTAACCGCGTCAATTGACGAAGCCGATGCCCGCCAATCTCAAAGCCTGACGCAGACGGCAAGCGTCCTACCCCAGGTTGGCCTGAGCGGGCAGGTTTCCCAGATCCGCCATGAACAGAAGCAGTTTCTCGACCAGATCGAAGACATGGCCGTAGAACGCGCCGAGGCCGCGCGCGGTGTTCTGAAACTGACCAAGGTTGGCGCCAGCCGGATCACCAGCGGTGAGAATATGGGCGGCCCTGAAATCACCTTTGCCAGCCTTCTGAGCGGCGAATTCGCCAGCCCGGAAGAAGAAGAATTTGCGATCCGCGTCTCACAGGTCGCGGCACGTATGGAAGAAGCGCGCTATTTCGAGGAAATGGTCTCCAATCTTCCCCTGGCCACTCCCGTTGGCATCCCGTCCCGCATCACCTCCAATTTCGGAATGCGAACAGACCCGTTCCGCAAACGCCCGGCATGGCATGGTGGAATCGACATGGGCGCAGGGTGGAATGCCCCAATTGTCGCGGCCGGGCCGGGAACAGTTATATACGCAGGCGCGAAATCGGGGTATGGTCGCGTTGTTGAAGTTGATCATGGTCAGGGCTTCGTCTCGCGCTATGCTCACCTGAACAAAGTGTTGGTCAAGCGGGGCCAGGTTGTCTCCTTGGGAGATAAGGTCGGACTGATGGGGTCATCAGGCCGCAGTACCGGGCCGCACCTTCACTACGAAGTCTTGTTCCACGGCAAGCCATATAATCCAGTAGAGTTCATGAAGGCAGGAAAGCATGTTTACTAAAACAAAAAGCGACACTCCAGGTTTCACCCCCGCACAGGATGCGGTCCGCGGTGCAGCGTCCAAGCCCGCCTCACGGGTGGGCGCGTCGATCATCTGTTCGGACATGCACATTGTCGGTTCGATCAAATCCGAAGGCGCCCTGCAGATTGATGGCCGGATTGATGGCGACATCACAGCCGGCGACGTGACCATCGGCTCCACCGGGAACATTGTCGGTGAGATCAAAGCTGAGACACTGCGCGTGAAAGGCACTGTCAAAGGCTCCATCCGGGCGCGCAAGGTCGAGCTTGAAACCGGCGCTTCTGTCGACGGCGACATTATCCACTCGGCCCTGGTGATCCAGCCGGATGCCACCTTCGAAGGCAAGGTGAAACGCGAAGAAAACCCACTGCGCGAAACAGCCCCTAAACCGGCCGCGGCGCCATCCGCCGCTGCTCCGAGCCCGGCACCTACCCAGCCAGCGGCACCAAGCACGAACACTACGGCCGCCCCTGCTGCCGCTATTCCTGGTCGCGCCAATGGCTTTCCAGGCAACGCCTGATTTGGGTAAGCTGACAACGACACAATGAGCAAGCCGGGCCACACGCCCGGCTTTCTTGTATGCGGAGTTTGGACTACTCCGCCTTGGCCGTCTCTTCACCCAAGGCATGCGACAGGGCCGCGCTGAGGAAGGGCGTCAGGTCACCATCCAGGACACCGCCCGTGTCAGATGTTTCATAATTTGTCCGCAGGTCCTTCACCAGCTGATAAGGCTGCAGGACATAGGAGCGGATCTGATGCCCCCAGCCGATATCGGTCTTCGCGTCATGGCTATCCTTGACGGCCTGCTGGCGTTTCTCCAGCTCCAGCATGTACAGGCGCGAGCGCAGCATCTCCCAAGCCGTGGCGCGGTTCTGGTGCTGCGAGCGTCCGGACTGACAGGCCACAGCGATACCTGTCGGCTCATGCGTCAGGCGCACCGCAGAATCGGTCTTGTTGACGTGCTGGCCACCCTTGCCCGATGCGCGATAAGTATCAGTGCGCACGTCCGATGGGTTGATTTCGACCTCGATCGTATCGTCCAGGACAGGAGATACGGCCACGGAAGAAAAGGACGTGTGGCGCCTGGCATTGCTGTCATAGGGCGAAATGCGCACAAGGCGGTGGACACCCTGTTCAGACTTCAGCCAGCCATAGGCATTCTCGCCACGCACCAGGATGGTGGCTGACTTGATACCAGCTTCATCGCCTTCATGGCTTTCGACTTCCTCGACCTTGTAACCGTTCTTCTCGGCCCAGCGGACATACATACGCCGCAACATCGCGGCCCAGTCCTGGCTTTCTGTGCCCCCTGCCCCGGCATTGATATTGATATAGCAATCATTGCCATCGACCTCACCCGAGAGCAGCGCTTCCAGCTCGGCGCGTTCAGCCGTGGCCAGCGCGGTGGTCAGCGCCTGGGTGACATCGGCCAGCATGCCTTCATCACCGTCGGCCAGCTCAAGCAGCTCCAGGCCATCCTCGGCTTCCTGTTCGAGCGTGCGAACCGTATCCATGCCCGTTTCAATCTTCTGGCGTTCAGCCATCAACCTGCGGGCCTCTTCAGGATCGTCCCAGAAGTCCGGGCGTTCTGAAAGGGCGTTCAGTTCATCCAGACGTTTTTCGGCGACGTCCCAGTCAAAGACGCCTCCTCAGCAGTTCCGTCGACTGCTTGATTTTTTCAGCCATGGCCAGGATTTCAGCGGACATGTAACAATTCTCTCAAATGACGTTCAGGTGGACATGACGGGCTTTTCCAGACCCGTCAATAAATCCCGTCATCAATGTCACTCTGGTTACCCTCTTCCTCGACGATTTCGCCAGTTTCAGGGTCCAGGACCGGTAGGTCGGAGGTATTGAAAATGCTGCTGCCCGTGCCAGACAGATTGAACGTATCATCCTGTGAAAAAACCATGCCTGGCTCAGTGCCTGGCCGGAACGCTTCAAGAATAACCTCGCCGCTATCAAAAGTTGGCAGCTGGCCTGTCTTCGCATCAATCGAGACAAGACGCACACCTGGTGGAATGCGGAATGGCAGGGCTGGCTTGTCTTCCAGGGCACGCTCCATGAACTCAGTGAAGACAACCCCGGCGACAGATCCCCCGCCCTCATTATTACCAAGCGTACGCGGTTCATCAAAACCCATCCAGATGCCGACCACCAGGTCGGGCGAGAAGCCATAGAACAGGGCATCAAAATAATCATTGGTCGTACCCGTCTTGCCGGCCAGTGGCTTTCCGATACGCCGTGCCCGGCGACCAGTGCCGCGCTCCACCACGCCCTCGAGCATGTGGACCAGCTGGTAAGCAATGATCGGGTCAACCAGCTGCTCGCGATCATCCGGCAGAATTGGCGGGCCAGACCCGTTCCAGACTTCAGCTGTACAGCCGAGACAGCTACGCACATCGTGCTTGTAAAGCGTTTTGCCGTGCCGGTCTTGCACACGGTCCAGTAGGGTCGTGGTGACCTCTTTGCCACCATTGACCAGCGCGGCATAGGCTTTGACCATACGCCATGGTGTCGTCTCACCAGAGCCAAGCGACATGGCCGGATATGGCGGCAGGCGATCATAGATGCCGAAGCGTTCAGCAAACTCTGATACGGCCTCCATGCCAATATCCGTGGCGATACGAGCAGTCACCTGGTTGTAGGACTGCTCCAGCGCGCGGCGCATGGTAACCTCGCCATAGCTTCGCCCTTCAGCATAGTTTTCAGGCTTCCAGACCTCATCAGTGTGTTCGTCATAATAAACGTAGGGTGAATCGAGAATGCGGGAGGCCGGTGTATAGCCACGCTCAAGCGCGGCACCATAGACGAACGGCTTGAACGATGAGCCAGGCTGACGCTGTGCCTGCGTGACCCGGTTGAATGGGCTTTTGAAGAATGAATAGCCGCCCATCATGGCAAGCACCCGGCCCGTGTGCGGGTCGAGCGCAACAAGGGCACCATCCAGATCAGGGATCTGTTTCAGCTCTGACGTGCCGGTCGGGACCATGATCGGTTCACCCGGTACGTCGCCCTGCAGGTCATCATCAGCCAGTTCGCCCTCAATGGCCGCAGGGCTTTCCTCGGCCGCAAGCGCCTGACGGGTGACTTTGGCAAGGATGACGTCGCCTATCGCCAGTCCGGTTCGCCCATTGGGGCGTTCATAAGTCTGCGCCCACTCGACATCCTCGACAGGAATTGACGTTGTCGCACCATCACCAAGCAATAATTGCGCACCGCGTTGCCCGATGCCGGTAATCATGGCGCGTTCCCAATTGCCGTATCCACCCGGCAGGCTCACATTGTTGAGCTGCTCCAGCACATCGGACGTCGACGGGTCGAGCGTATCAACCGGACCGCGATAATTGTAGCGCCGATCATAGGTTTCCAGACCAATTTGCAGGGCCTCCTGTGCGGCGAGCTGCAGCTTGGTGTCGATCGTCGTGCGAATGGAGAGGCCACCACGCTCCAACTCTTCTTCGCCATATTGATCGATCAGTTGCTTGCGCAACTCCTGCACGAAATAAGTTGCCGCAGAATATTCCGGGCCCCGCAGTCGCTTGGTTGTTGTCAGTGGTTTGGCAATCGCCTCGTCGGCCTGTTCCTGGGTGATATAGCCATCGAGAACCATGCGGTTGAGCACATAGTTGCGGCGTTGCAGCACACGCTCAGGATTAGTGTACGGGTTCACACGCCCAGGGAATTTCGGCAGCGAGGCGAGGATGGCCGCTTCTGAAAGGTCCAGTTCCGGCAGCGACTTGTTGAAATAGTTCAGTGCCGCCGAGCCAACACCATAGGAGCGTCCACCAAGATAAATCTCATTGAGATATAGCTCGATAATGTGTTCCTTGGAGAATGCCTTCTCCATACGCCGGGCGACAATGGCTTCCTTGGCCTTGCGCACGATATTCTGGTCACGCGTCAGCAGCATATTCTTGGCGACCTGCTGGGTGATGGTTGACCCGCCCTGCATGCCGCCCCTGCCGGTGATCTTGTTTTTCACCGTGTTCACGACGCCGCGCGTCATCCCCATGTAATCGATGCCACCATGGGTGAAGAATTTCTTGTCTTCCGCGGAAACGAAAGCCTGCACCACATGTTCGGGGATGGCTTCATACGGCACGAAGACGCGGTGCTCTTCGGCAAATTCGTAGATCAGCGTTCCATCACCGGCGTGTACGCGTGACGTCACCGGTGGATTGTACTCAGCCAGTTTCTGGACCGAAGGCACGGTGCGCCCAAGGGCGGCCATCCACAGGAAGAAGGCAATGATCGCCAGAATTCCGATGACAACACCGACAATCACCGTCCACAGCAGGACCTTCCAGGTGAAGACACGTTGCTTAATGGCTTGCCACATGAAGGAGGCCTCTTTTCAAATCTATACGCTCGGCGGTGAATCACATGCCAACACGGCAACACTAAGGCGCGCGGCAGGCGAGTGAAAGCCGAACCTGTCAGTTGGATGCCAGTAACAGGTCCTGCCGGTCAAAATAGGCATCGATTGCTCGTTTAATGGCCTCGGCTGATTTTCGCCGACCGCGTTTGGACTTCAACCGGCGTGCATCCTCGCGATTGGTGACGAAGCCGATCTCGACCAGCACAGCCGGGACATCCGGGGCGAGCAGAACGAACAGGTTTTTCTGACGGTGGGTATTGCGCAGCAACGGGCCGGCGCGAGAGAGTTCCGGTACCAGGAATTCGGCGAATATGGTCGAATTGGATTTGGTTTCTCGCTTGATCAGGTCCTCCAGAATGCCCGAAACATCATCAGGTGTACCATCCTCAATCGGCAGGTTCCAGCCATACTTGCTCGACGTCTGGTCAATTCGCCCTTCGCCGCGTGAGGATATCGTGTACACCGACGCGCCCGCAATATCCGGCTTTGCGGCGGCATCTGCATGAATGGAAATGAACAGGTCCGCGCCCCAGTCACGCGCCATCGAAACACGGTCTTCATGCTCGACATAGACATCAGTTTCACGTGTCAGGCGCACGTCGTAGCGCAGATCTTCAGATAGCGCCTCCTTCAGGGCGATCGCGGTTTGCAACACGATATCGGCCTCCTCACCCCCCGTGACCACAAGCGCGCCGGAATCGCGCCCACCATGGCCAGCGTCGATCACCACAGTATGGCGCTGTCGTTTCGCAGCCTCGACTATTGCACCAAGCCCCCAGGGTTTGGGTGACGGTGCGCTCGCGGCCGCCGCCACAACCGGCGCTACCACGGGCTGAGCCGGTGCCGGACTGGCGCTGGCCTGAATGAAGCGGGCGAGACGCTGGGCATCCCGAGAGGCAGCCTGCTCGAAGCGGGCCTGCGAGACTCGCGACAGGTCGAGGATAAATCGGTAACTCGGCTCGGATCCAGTTGGAGGAAGCGTCAGCTCGCGCGCAATCATCATTGGCAGGTCAAGCTCGAAGATGATCCGGTCTGTGTCGATCGTATAGGCCGCCACACCACCTGTCGGCAGGCCGTAATACGGGTCGCCAGACAGAGTGTGAGTTTCTGGTAGAACTTGCAGGACAAGCCCGTCAGGGCCGCTGCCTACGAATATCTCGGCATTCAGCTCGGTCTGAGAGGTCATGGTGATTCGTGTGAATTCCCCATCACCGGCAATCGCGATGGATTCAATCTGCGCCTGAGCCGCAGCAACCAGCCACAGGCCGAGCAAACTTGCCACCACAGATCGAATATTGACCATTCACCTGACCTCACGCGATGCGACGCGCATAAATAATCTTTGCGATTTTGTACACTTTGCCAGAGCCAGTCTTAATCGTAGATTTACCGCGATGGTTTTTATCATTCACGCAGTTGAGCACATTTTGCCCCTTTTAATTCAGAGCATTCGGGGGCATGTAGGAAACAGCTCCGCAAACGGAGCGCAAACAGAATCCCCGACGGGCAGGTGAACAGGCCTAACCCCCTGCACAACGCCCCATACGGAATGGATATTAGATGAGCTTACAGGCTGCAATTGTCAGATTTTCCGACCGCCCTGAGACGGGTTGCGGACGGATTGGCGCGCGGCTTGTTCCAATACACAAAATTCCTGGCGTGCTTCGCCATGCCCCGCAGACAATGCGGGTCTTAGCGCCGCCAACTTTCAAGGCACACAATTATGAACAAGCAAATGCTGATCGACGCGGTCCACCCGGAAGAGACCCGTGTCGCTCTGGTCAACGACTCGCGCATTGAAGACTTTGATTTCGAGACAACTGGTAGTGAGCAACTTCGCGGGAACATTTATCTCGCGAAGGTCACGCGCGTAGAGCCATCCCTCCAGGCCTGTTTCGTCGAATATGGCGGCAACCGCCACGGCTTCCTCGCGTTCAGTGAGATCCACCCCGACTATTACCAGCTGCCCCAGGCAGATCGCGACGCCCTTCTGGAAGAAGCGGCCCGTGAGGCTGCTGAAGCAGACGAAGACGATCTGGATGATGGTGAGGACGATGATCTCGATGAGGTCGATGGCGAGCCGGACGATTTCGAGGCCGATGCCAGCGACGACAATGATGACGATGCTGACGGCAACGATGATGATGACGATGCAGAAGAGACGGACGAAGACACCGAAGCCAACTCAGAAGCCGCAGACAACAATGAAGACGACGAGAGCGACGAAGACGAGCCGAAAGCCAAGGCCAAACCTGAGCGCCGCAAACGTCAACCACGCAAGACCCGAGCAACCTCTGCCAGCAAACGCTACAAGATTCAGGAGGTCATTCGCCGGCGCCAGGTCCTGCTCGTGCAGGTGGTTAAGGAAGAACGCGGCAACAAGGGTGCGGCGCTGACAACCTACTTGTCTCTGGCCGGGCGATACTCCGTCCTGATGCCGAACACCCCGCGTGGGGGTGGTATCTCCCGCAAGATTTCAAGCGGCAATGATCGCAAGCGCTTGAAAGCGATCATGGGCGATCTGGAAGTGCCGAAAGGCATGGGCCTTATCGTACGCACCGCCGGGGCCAAACGCTCAAAGTCAGAGATCAATCGCGACTATGAATATCTCCAGAACCTGTGGAGCAAGATTCGCACGAAGACGATGGAATCCATCGCACCAGCGCTGATCCATCAGGAAGGTGGCCTGGTTCACCGGGCGATCCGCGACATGTTCGACCGCCAGATCAGCGAAGTGATCGTGCAGGGTGATGAGGCCTATCGCGAAGCCAAGGACCTGGCCAAGATGCTGATCCCGACGCAGGCGCGGAAGGTCAAACGCTGGACCTCCCCTGCCCCACTCTTCGTTTCAGAAGGTGTCGAAGAGCAACTCGATTCCGTGTTCAGTCCAACCGTGCAGATGAAATCCGGTGGCTATCTGGTCATCAACCAGACAGAAGCGCTGGTCGCCATTGACGTCAACTCGGGTAAATCGACCAAGGAACGCAGCATCGAACAGACAGCGCTGCGCACCAACCTGGAAGCCGCCGAAGAAGCCTGCCGTCAGATGCGCCTGCGCGATCTCGCGGGCCTTGTGGTTATCGACTTCATCGACATGGATGAGAACAAGAATAACCGTGCCGTCGAGAAAAAGATGAAGGAATGTCTCGGGCTGGATCGCGCCCGGGTGCAGAATAGCCGGATTTCACAGTTCGGCCTGATGGAGATTTCCCGCCAGCGCCGCCGGGCGGGCGTACTGCAGGCGACATCTGCGAAGTGTGAAGCCTGCGACGGCACTGGGCGACGCCGCTCTATCCCATCATCCACCCTGCAATTGCTTCGGGCAATCGAGGCACGCGCAGCAGGCGGTGGCCTGAAAGGGATGACCGTCACCGCCCCGACAGACGTGGCCCTCTATCTGCTCAACTCGAAACGCGATGCCCTCACCGCCATTGAGGAAGAAGCCGGTTTCACAATTGCAATTAAGTCGTCAGGCGACATGATCCCTGGCGATTTCAAGCTGGATGCTGAAAAGTCCGGCGGGTCGCGGCGACGCCGTAACAAATTCAACCGTGCCGACTTCCTCGAAGGCGATGCGGACGATCATCTACTGCCG
>CBDUKI010000006.1:0-22699 GCA_965367765.1 uncultured Henriciella sp. | reverse complement strand
GCCGCATCATAGCAGGCATCCTCGTCTTCCAGGCGTTTCATCATGCGTTTGACGAAGTCTCGCTGGGCACTTTCTTCAAGGCTGGCCACTTTCGGATGAGCGATGGTGAAGGTCACGCCGGTATTCGAGCGAACGCTGGCATCCGGGCACAGGAACTGGACCCAATCGGTCTTTGCTTCCCACGCGGTGAGGATTTCCAGGGACCGGTCTGAGCGTGCTTTCAGTGCGCTGTAGCCGCCAATCGCTTCGGCCCAGTCGAGCGCCTTGAGATAGTCTTCGGTGGCCAGCATGGACGGGGTGTTGATCGTCATACCCTCAAACAGCCCCTCGTTGAGCTTGCCGTCCTTGGTCATGCGGAACAGTTTTGGCAACGGCCGGTCTGGCTTGTAGCTTTCCAGGCGGCGAACGGCGTTCGGTGACAGGATCAGCATGCCATGAGCGGCTTCTCCACCGAGAATTTTCTGCCAGGAATAAGTCACGACATCGAGCTTTTCCCACTCGATATCCTGGGCAAATGCCGCAGAAGTCGCGTCACAGATCACTACACGGTCAGGGTTCGGCTTGATCCAGTCAGCGTTCGGAACGCGCACGCCCGAGGTCGTGCCATTCCAGGTGAACACGATATCCGCGTCATCGCGCGCCTGCTCAAACGGTGGCAGAACGCCATAGTCGCCAACATGAATATTGCAGTCTGGCAGTTTCAGCTCATTGACCGCGTCGGTGACCCAGTCCTTGCCAAAGCTTTCCCAGGCAAAAATATCGGTCGCGCGCTGGCCCAGCATCGACCACATGCACATTTCCACGGCCCCCGTATCAGAGGCTGGCACGATCGCGACGCGATAATCCTCGGGCAGTCCGAGAATGGTTTTGGTGCGATCAATCGCCTGTTTGAGCTTGGCTTTCGCAAAGGCTGAACGGTGCGAGCGGCCAAAGGCCGTTGTTTCGAGTTGTGAGAGAGAAAAGCCTGGACGCTTGGCAGTTGGTCCAGAAGAAAAGTGCGGGCATGCAGGGCGCACGTCCGGCTTCGCGGCATTGGTCATCTGTTTTACTCCTATCCTTACAGATAGGCTGACCTTCGTTGGGGAAGGCTGGCCCACCGGCGATATGGCGCAGACACGTGCCAAGCGCAAGATGTAATCTTGAAACCGGGGGATTTTCCGCGGACAAACCCCGGGCTTCTAGTTCGGGTCCAGACGGCCCTTTTGTTCTAGAACCGTGAGCGCAGGCTGGAGCTGGGAGCGATATCGTTCCCAGCGGCCTTTGGAGGATTTGAAGATGGGTTGACGAACCTGCACAACACTTGCTGTGGCCACCGGCGCGGCATTGTTCTGGAAATCCAGGCAGTCCGGTTCGAACTCGAGACCTGAAAATGACAGAATATCCCGGATCGTGGCTTCTGGCTGGTCAACCAGATCCTCGTAATCCACAATCCTGAAGCGGGATGCAGGTAAATGCTGGTCATAAACGTCCAGCAAATCCAGATAGTCAGAGACATGATAAGCCAGGTCTTCCAGGTCGTAGGCGTATCGATAGAAAACAGCGCTCACAGCAAAGAACTGACGATAAATACTCAGCACGCTGTCGGCTGGATGGCGACGCAAACAGATGACACGCGCATTGGGAATGGCCTTCAGAATGGCTGGCACATAGAAAGCGTTTATCGGCATCTTGTCCGTAAACCGCTTGTCAGTTCCCGTCAGGGCGGACAATTGGTCAAGATAGGTGCGCCCAACGGGGGCCAGGTCAATCTGGCCGGCCCTGTCAATGATCCCGGCATCCAGGATATCGCGAGTTCCCAAACCCGCCTGGCGATGCAGGCCGGCGGCAAATTCAGATCGCTCTCCCGCGGAAACGATCCCTGAATGGCTGGACAGTATCCGATCCGTCAGCGTCGTCCCCGTTCGCGGCAAGCCCGCAATGAAGATCGGACCATTTGGCAAAGCTTCTCCTGACAGGGAGATAGACCGGGCAAGCGCGGCAGAGGCTGAATAGCTGGCCGCATCCTGGCTGCGCCGTGAAGGCACGCGCTGGCGGAACAGGGCCTTCCCCCGGTCAAGCCAGTCCATGGCCACATCCGGGTGCCCCAGGTCCTCGTTGATCTTGGCCAGCGCATGGGCCGCCTGCAAACCACCTTCGACATCTTGCGGGTGGCGCTTGTCCCAGATCTCTTGCAGCGCCGCCAGATCATTCTCTTCAGGCGTATGTTTCGAGATCATCGCGAGATGGAACCGGGGAGGCACGAATTGCGGGGCGATTTCCAGACAGCGTCTGTAAACCTCCCGGGCGGCCTCGAATTGCCCCGTAAACTGCAAGGCCGAAGCCAAGTTGAACTGGATTAGCGCGTCATTCGGAGCCAGCTTCGCGGCCGCACGATGCACATCAAGGGCATCTTCATGGCGGTCCAATTGGCTCAGCACGGCCGCGGCGGAAGACAGGGTGAAACGATCTTCCGATCCCAGGGCCAGGCCATCACGGATATGGGCCAGCGCCTGTTCTGCCTGACCCTGCAGGGCCAGGCACCGCGCCAGTTGAACTCGCGGCCCGGCCTCTGGATGCCCGTTCTCAAGCGCCTTCTCGAAGAGCTTTTGCGCCCGCACGATGTCTTGATGCTCATACGCAATAATGCCCATGACATAGTAAGCATCCGCCAGGCCTGGATCGCGCTCAATCGCGCTGCGACACACACGATGGGCCTCGCGATAGTTGCGCTGGCTCAACAGTTGGTGCGCCTCCGCCAGGGGTGAAAACTGTTCAACAGGGCTCAACTCAATACCTCCAACACCTTCCACCACCGCGCGATCGGCAATGCAGTACCTGTCACCACGGCTAAGCCAAGATTGCAAGCTGGGCGCAAACTCCAAACGCGGCTGTCATAGGCCAGGACAAGACACCCCACCACCAGACAAAAAGAAACCGCCGCACCGATTTCGGCGCGGCGGATCTGATCGGGCCTGGGCGGCCTATCGCAGGGTGATGGAATAGGTCGTATCGCCCGTACATTTCTTGGTCGAGGAATGCTTGTTGTAGGTCTTCAGCCTCCATTTGCCATTGCTTTTGAGTTTGCGATACTGGGCGCGGATCTTGATCTTTGTGTCCTTGACGCCCTCCAGGTTGCGCTCCCAGGTATAGCTCGCGCCATTTTTCAGCACCCGGTTGGAAATGTTCTCCGAACGCTTCCGGTCGATCCGGGTGTCGATATAGTCGAGGTCAAACACCTGAACCGGCGCACCGGTATTATTGGTCACGGTGATGCGGGCATCCTTGCAGATATCAAAGGCGGCGTGAGCCGGTTGCAGGGACTGGCTTGTCATCGCGCCGGCTACGGCAAGGGCGGCAACAAAGGCGGTCTTGGTTCCAATCATGGTCATCTTCTGGGTCTCCTTGGTTTGGCTCGCGAGTGAGCGGGTCATCGATCATTCGATGAGCCAAACCTGCCAGATGGGGACGTGAGACGTTATGGGTGGAACTACCCAATTGAATTTGCCAGGAAAAAGCCCCTGTGCAGGCGGTCCGCACAGGAGCTTTTACATGTTGTTTTTCAAAGGACTACCTAGGCGGCAACCTGAACGGCCGTGTCCGCGCCTGGCATCTGCTCGAGCAGGAAATCGTGGAAGGTCTCAGCGCGCTGTATGAAGCGATTGAAGGGCAGTTTCGCCTTGAAGACAGCCTGCGGGGCAATATTGCAGCCACAGCGCAGCGCCGTTTCGACGGCTTCATCCCGGTCCGGCTGGGCCGAGCAGACCGAGATGCGATGCTTGCCCATATTGGCGATGCGCGCGATCGTCATGTCGCCGTCGTGGCTATCGGGCAGGGTCAGGTCCAGGACCACCAGATCGAAGCGCTCGAGGCGAAGGCGGCTTTCGGCTTCCATCAGCGTCGTTGCCTGTACAAGATCCACCGGCACACGCGCGCGCGCCGCCTTGTCTGCTGCAACGGCCAGCAATTCGCATACCGGCTGATGATCTTCGACCCAGAGAACCTTCATGTGTGGATACCTTCTACTCTACTGTTTTCCTCTGGCGCTTCTCGCCTGCCCTATTCTGGCCCCAATCTGACACGCGAGCCTTTCGGCTTGGTAAAGCAGAAATGACCAAAGTATTGACAATGCTGGATTTTCGCACGAGCAGGCAAAAAAATCAGTTCGCTTCTTTTTTGCCCGCAAACCATGGTAATCTGTGCCCGGAACAATCCAATAGAGGTCATCGCGCCAGCCATGTCGAATGAAAACATGCCAGTTGCCCCAGCAGAGTCGGTCTTCCTGGCCGATCTGGCCGACCGTGACGACCATATTGTCGATGTACTGATCGAGGAGCGTTGCCCGAGCTTCGTGCGTCACTGGTCATGGCCTGCCCTGCGCCCGACGCTGTACAGTCTGCTCGGCTACCGGCGTGCACGCAGGCTTGCCGACCACATTGTTCACCTCAATGGGCGAGACAGTTTCGATCACCTGTCAAAGACCCTGGGCATTGACCTCAGCCTGAACCAGATCGAACGCATGCCACGTACGGGCCGTCTCGTCGTGGCCGCCAATCACCCGACTGGACTGGCCGACGGTGTTGCGGCCTGGGACGCGCTCAAGCGGGTGCGCGAGGATATCGTCTTCCTGGCCAATGCCGACGCCATGCGGGTTAATCCGAACTTTGCCGATGTCATCATCCCGGTTGAGTGGATCCAGGACAAACGCTCCCCCGCCAAGACACGGGAAACCCTGCGTCGGGCCAAACAGGCCTTCGAAGAGGAAAAATGCATCGTCATCTTTCCATCCGGCAAGCTGGCCAAGAAGATTGACGGTGAGCTGACCGAGCAGGACTGGTTCCCAACCGTGGTCAGCCTCGCACGCAAGCACCAGGCCCCGATCCAACCGCTCAACCTCAAGGCCACAAATTCCCGGCTCTATTACCTGTTCAGCCAGGTCAGCGGCGAACTGCGCGACATTACCCTGTTCCGCGAACTCTTGAACAAGAAGAACAGCCCGTTCGAGATGACATTTGGGCCGCTGATTGCCCCGGATCAGCTTTCAGGGGATGCCAATACACTGACCCTGGCCCTGCGGGACTATGTCTCCACCGGGCTGGCACGCTCCAACGACCTTGTTTTTGATCCCGGTCTCTAGACCTTGGTCAGAGAGCCGTGACAGTGCTTGAATTTCTTGCCTGAGCCACAAGGACACGGGGCATTGCGCGACGTGCGCGACCAGTCAGCCTCGGCCTGGGCAACCATGGAATTGGGGGCCTGTTCAGCCACCGCCTGCGGGGTTGAGAGGCGCTCATTCTCGCCCGTATCGGGATCAAGGTGGGTCTCGAAAGCAGGTTGCGGTGCAGGCTCGCGCGGTGCCGGGGCAACCTGGGCATTCATCAGCCAGCGGGTCACTTCCAGGCGCATTTCCGACAACATGTCATAGAACAGCTTGAAGGCTTCTTCCTTGAACTCGTTAAGCGGATCACGCTGGCCATAGGAGCGCAGGTGAATGACCGAACGAAGCTGGTCGATCTGTTGCAGGTGGTTGCGCCAGCGCCCATCAAGCACTTGCAGCAAGACCTGGCGCTCGACCAGGCGGAACTGGCCTTCCGGCGCAGCAGCCACTTTCTCATTATAGGCGGCTTCGCAAGCTTCAGCGATCCGCTCGGCAATTTCCTTGTTGGCAACGCCTTCCTCACCGGCCCAGTCAGCAATCGGCAGATCGAGACTGAACAGTTCCAGCGCGCGCTGGCGCAGGCCCTCAATGTCCCACAGGTCAGAATGGGCCTTCTCCGGCATGCTATGCTGGACAATGCCATCGATCACCTGTTCGCGCATTTCGAGGATTTCCTCATAGACGCTGTCGGCGTGCATGAATTCCTTGCGTTGCTCGAAGATCACCTTGCGCTGGTCATTGATGACATCATCATATTTCAGGACGTTCTTGCGAATGTCGAAATTGCGCGCCTCGATCTTCTTCTGCGATGTTTCCATCGCCTTGTTCATCCACGGATGGGTAATGCCCTCGTCTTCCTTGATGCCAAGGCCTTTCATGATCGAGTTCAGCCGGTCAGCGGCGAACACGCGCATCAGGTCATCCTCGACCGAGATGAAGAATTTCGACTTGCCCGGATCGCCCTGGCGTCCGGTCCGGCCGCGCAACTGATTGTCAATCCGGCGGCTTTCATGGCGTTCGGTGCCGAGCACGTAAAGGCCGCCGGCATCCAGCGCCTTCTGTTTACCCACTTCAATCTCGGCCTTGATCTGGTCTTGCATCGCTGCCAGCTCGGCCTCGCTTGGGTCCTGCCCCTTCTTGGCGACATGATCGGCGACGGCCTGCTCGAGGCGCATCTGCAGGTTGCCGCCAAGCTGGATATCGGTTCCGCGGCCAGCCATGTTGGTGGCAACCGTCACTGCGCCCGGCACACCGGCATCGGCAACGATATTGGCTTCCTGCTCGTGGTGGCGGGCATTGAGAACCTTGTGCGGGATCTTGGCTGCCGTCAGATAGGTCGAAACAATCTCGGATTTCTCGATTGATGCGGTGCCGAGCAGGACCGGCTGGCCCTTGGCCCGGGCCTCACGGACCTCTTCGACGATTTCCTTGTATTTCGCCGAAGCGACACGGTAGACGACATCATCCTCATCGATCCTCTGGATCGGCTTGTTCGTCGGCAGTTCGAAGGTCGAAAGGCTGTAAATGTCACCAAATTCCGACGCCTCTGTCATCGCCGTACCGGTCATCCCGGCCAGTTTGTCGTACAGGCGGAAATAGTTCTGGAAGGTGATCGAGGCGAGTGTCTGGTTCTCTGGCTTGATGTCGACGCCTTCCTTGGCCTCGATGGCCTGGTGGAGGCCCTCCGACAGGCGGCGACCTTCCATCATCCGTCCGGTAAATTCGTCGATCAGCATCACTTCGCCATCCTTGACGATGTAATCCTTGTCGCGATGAAACAGCTTGTGCGCCTTCAGCGCCTGGTTGGAATGGTGTACGATGGAGACATTGGCCGGGTCCCAGAGCGAGCCTTCCAGCATGCCCTCCTTGGCCAGCATGTCTTCCATCTGCTCGAGGCCTTCCTCGGTGAAGACCACGGTGCGCATCTTCTCGTCCAGATCGACATGTTCCTCGTCATTCAGGCGCGGGATCAGCGTGTCGACTGTGCGATACAGCTCCGAACGGTCATCGGTCGGCCCTGAAATGATTAGCGGCGTGCGGGCCTCGTCGATCAGAATCGAGTCGACCTCATCGACAATCGCAAAGGCATGATCGCGCTGAACCATCTGGTCGAGCGAATATTTCATGTTGTCGCGCAGATAGTCGAAACCGTACTCGTTATTGGTGCCGTAGGTGATATCTGCGGCATAGGCAGCCTTGCGCTCGGCGTCCGGGATGCCCTGCTTGATGACGCCCGTGCTCATGCCAAGGAAACCATAAAGCTGGCCCATCCACTCGGCATCGCGCGCGGCGAGATAGTCATTGACCGTGACGAGGTGAACGCCCTTACCGCTCAATGCGTTAAGATAGGCCGGCAAGGTCGCCACCAGCGTCTTGCCTTCACCCGTCCGCATTTCGGCAATCGCGCCGGAATGCAGCACCATGCCACCCAGCAGCTGGACATCGAAATGACGCATGCCCAGGGCCCGTTTGGAGCCTTCGCGAACAACCGCAAAGGCTTCCTCGAGCAGGTTATCCAGGGTTTCACCATCGGCCAGTCGCTGTCGGAACTCTGCTGTCTTGCCGCGCAGGGCTTCGTCGGAGAGGGCTTCCATCTCCGGCTCAAGGGCGTTGATCTTGGGAATTCGCTTTCGTAGCGGCTTCAGTTGACGATCATTGACAGAGCCGAATATTTTTTGCGCGAAAGATAGCATTGGCGGGGTGACCACTCACATCGTTAAGCCTGTTAAGGCCTGCCAAACCATAAAAGCGTTGACAGGGCGTGCACACCAAAAGGCGTACAGAAGAAACTCCCCTCTCGACCGAGGCACAGTGGGGACTTAAGAACGCCCCCATACACTGTCAATCAGGCGGATGCCGCAAAGGGACCATTGAAATGCAGCGTTTTGGAAAACATCGCGGGCCGATCATTGCGCTAGCGCTTTGTATTGCAAGCCTTTCAGCCTGTGACACCGATCCTCAGGTGCGCGCCAGCACGCGCCAGGTGGACGGCGCCACGGCTGCCCTGGTCAATAATGAGGCGATCTATATCTCTGATGTCGAGCTGGAAGCCGCCGCCCAGGGCCGGATCGAACCGAACACGCCATTCGGGCCTGACCATCCCGAATTCGAGCCGGTGCTGGAACAACTCATCGACCAGCGCCTGCTCGCCCAGGAGGCGGTGCGGCGTGGCCTCGACCTCGACCCCGAGGCGCGCCGCCGTCTCGAAGCCGGGCGCGAGCGCCTGCTCGGCAATATCCTGGTCGAGAACCTGGTGGCCAATGAAGTGACCGATGAGGCGATTGATGAAATGTACGCTGCCCAGGTCGAGCTGCAGCAGCTAGATGATGAGGTGCGCCTGCGCCATATCCTGGTCGACAGCGAGGACGAGGCCAATGCCGTCCTGGCCGAATTACAAGGCGGGCGCGACTTTACCGAAGCCGCGTTTGAACATTCCAAGGATATTCGCACCCGCCTCGATGGTGGCAATATCGGATGGGTTGCCCCCAACGAGATGAGTGACCCGTTTCCGGCGGTGATCGGCAATACAAGCGTTGGCGAACTGTCGGAAGTGTTCCAGTCCGAGCAGGGCTGGCATGTCTTGCGGGTTGACGAACGCCGGACCCGCCCGCCCAAGACCAAGGCCGAGATGCGCCCGGAGATCATCACCTTCCTGACGTTCACCCAGATCAGCGAAATCCTGAGGGACTTGCGCACTCAGGCTGATATTCGCCGGCGCGAACCGGTCACCATTCCGGTTCAGGCCGAGGATGAGCCGACAGACAATGAGACAGAAAGCCCTGATACCGAATGAAACTGACGCCTTCCCCATTTGCCCCGGAAACATTTCCCGACCTGCCGGACATCAAGGGCGTACGTGCCGCCACCGGATCGCGTGGCTTCTATGCCGCGCGCGGCCTGCAGCGCGATGATGTATTTCTCTTCGCCTTCGACCCGGGCACGGTTTGCGCGGGCGTCTATACACGCTCGTCCACCGCATCAGCCGATGTTCTGTGGTGTCGCCAGGCCCTGTCAGAAGGCGGTGGCCATGCCCGCGCCCTGGTCGCCAATTCCGGCAACTCCAACGCCTTTACCGGCCCCAAGGGCGTCTTGAAAAATGACGCCACACTGGCCGCAATGATGCAGGCATTGGACGTGCGCAAGGCCCATTGTTTCCTCGCTGCAACCGGGGTCATTGGCGAGCCGCTGGCAGACCCCAACTATGTCGGTTCGATCGTGCCGGACCTTGCCGCTACGCTCGCGCCGCCGGACTGGCTGGCCTGTGCGCGCGCCTTCATGACAACCGATACTTACCCGAAAGGGGCCGGTCAGACATGCACGCTGGGCGGCGATGCGGTTGCCTTTTCCGGCATCGCCAAGGGCTCGGGCATGATCGCACCCAACATGGCCACGATGCTGGCCTATGTCTTTACCGATGCGGCCATCGCGCCCGACCTGCTCGACCGCGCCCTGCGCAGCGCGACCAATGCCAGTTTCAATGCCATCACGGTGGATAGCGATACCTCGACCTCCGACACGTTGATGGTGTTTGCCACCGGCCAGTCCGGCATGGCGACCATCGAACAGGCCGATGATCCCCGCTATGGTGAGTTTGAAACCGCCTTGACACAGATCTGCACCGAACTGGCCATGCAAGTGGTGAAAGATGGCGAAGGCGCACGCAAGTTTATCACCATCCATGTGGAAGGGGCCGCAAGCCCGGCCAGCGCCCGCAAGATGGCGGCCGACACCGCCAATTCCCCGCTGGTCAAGACAGCCCTGGCGGCAAGCGATGCCAATTGGGGCCGTGTGGTCATGGCGATCGGCAAGTCCGGCGAGCCGATAGACATGGACAAGCTGGCCATCTGGTTTGGCGATGTCCAGGTCGCAACGGGCGGGGCACGGACACCCGATTATAGCGAAGCAGCCGCCAGTGCCGCCTGCGCCGAGGCAAACATCAGTATCCGTATCAGGGTGGGTGAGGGACCAGGCTCGGCGACCATGTACACATGCGACCTGACCCACGCCTATATCGACATCAATGGGGCCTACAGGACATGACGCAAACTGTGCTTGTCGTGGCCGCGGCACTGGTCAATGAAGCCGGGCAGGTGCTGCTTGCGCAGCGTCCACAGGGCAAGGCCATGGCAGGCCTTTGGGTGTTCCCGGGGGGCAAGCTCGAACCGGGCGAAACGCCGGAAGCGGCCCTGGCCCGGGAACTGCATGAGGAACTCAAGATCAGCGTTGACGCAAATGAACTAGAACCGATCACATTTGCCAGTCATGCTTACAATAATTTTCACCTTTTGATGCCACTCTACCTGTTGAGACACTGGGCGGGTTCACCAAAACCTGCAGAGGGTCAGCGCCTGAAATGGGTGGCACCGCAAGATTTGCACCGCTTCCCCGCTCCTGCTGCTGACATTCCTCTGTTTGAGGTTCTGGCGGACAAACTGAAGGGCAAGAACAATGAAGGCAGTCTGGCGCAAGTTCACAGGCCTGGCATCTGATCGACGCGGTGCGACGGCGATTGAGTATGGCCTTATCATGGCGCTGATGACCCTGGCCCTGGTTGGTGCCTTGTCGACCACTGGTTCAAATACGCAGGACAAGTGGGATGGCGTCGCCAATTCCATTGGAACGTCCATGGACAATGCCGGCGCTTGACCCAAGGTTGCCCTTGACCTGACTTTGCAGATTGCCACTCTCCTCCTCTGGAGGACCCGTCCATGGCTGGCATCACACCGTTCGAAATAAACGTCCCACAATCAAAACTGGACACCATTCGCGCCCGTGTCGACGCCTATCAGTGGTTCGACGCACCTGCGGCTGGCGGCGCGTGGCAGTTCGGCATGTCGGCCGCCGTGATGAAGAATATCCAGGCTTACTGGTTGGAACAGTTTGACTGGCGCAAGAGCGAACAGACGCTCAACAAGTATCCCCAGTTCAAGACACAGATTGACGGTATCGACATCCATTTCGTGCATGTGATTGGCGAAGCGGGTGGCAAGCGCCCGTTGTTGCTGACGCATGGCTGGCCGGGTTCGGTGTTCGAATTCTGGCAGGCGATTGGTCCGCTGGCCTTTCCCAGTCAACATGGCGGCAAGGCCGAAGACGCCTTCGACCTGATCATCCCGACCCTGCCGGGCTATGGTTTTTCAGGCAAACCCCCTGCCCCAATTGGCCCGAAGACAACAGCGGCCCTGTGGGACAAGCTGATGCGCGAACAACTTGGTTATGACAGCTATCTCGCACAAGGCGGCGACTGGGGGAGTGTCGTCACGTCCATGCTTGGCCTCAACCATGCGGCACATGACGGCAGCGGCGGCTGCCGCGCCATCCATCTCAACATGATCGGCCTGCGCCCGACCCCGGCCGTGCCGCAGTCTGATGAGGAAAAGACCTGGCTGATGCGTTCTCAGGCGGCGGCCCAGGCTGAAGGCAGCTATCTCATGCAACACGCGACCAAGCCGCAAACCCTGGCCATGGCCTTGATGGACAGCCCCATGGGGACAGCCGCCTGGATCCTCGAAAAGTTCCATGGCTGGTCGGACCTGGAAGATGGCGAGCTGCTGTCCGTTTACTCATATGACCAGCTGCTGACCAATGTGATGATCTACCTGGTCAATGACGCGATCGCGACTTCGGTCTGGTACTATGCCGGGTTCTTTATCGAGGGGGCCGGCTCATTGGCCGAGGGCCAACGGTGTGAAACTCCGACCTGGTTTGCTGAATATCCCGGCGAGCCGGTCTATTTCCCGGCCCCCCGCAGCTGGTGCGAGCGGGCCTACAATCTGGTCGAATGGCAGACCATGAAAAAAGGCGGGCACTTCGCCGCAATGGAAGTGCCCGACCTGTTTGTAAGCGATATTCGCAACTGGGGTGCTAGAGCACCATCTTGAACAGGATCACCAGGACCTGGATGAAGACGGCCACGCCCGACAGGCCGATGACCGTAGCCACCCAGGCCGCGCCGAAGCCCATGCCGAGACCGATCACAATGCCTGCGCCCGCGCACAGGACCAGGGCGACCAGCCAATGCAGGCCAACAGACAGGGCCAGCGTCGCATAGCCCAGCGCCAGAAGCATCAGAATACCTGACCAGGCCCCTGCCTTCATGAAGCCGGAATACATTTTCTTCTGGCTGTCGATGTCCATTTCACCGTGTGTATAGTCACTCGCTGCCATTGCGGCCTCCATTCAAGTCTGCCCCGTATTTATCCGCACCGCGAATTTGGTCAAGCGCTGCATGTGTCGCAGCGCATGCGCACATTGTCCCCCTTTCCAAGCCTCACGCTATACGACAGGATACGCGCAAAAGATGCCGGAAGCGCATCATCGGGAGACCAGTCAATGAGTGAAGTTCCGGCAGCAGGCGCCAGCGGCGTCGCAACAGGTGGTGCGTTCGAAAGGAAAGGGCTCGCCTGGGCGGTCTTCGAATGGGCCCGGAACCCTTATTACATCCTCATCGTGATCTATGTCTTCGCGCCCTATCTGGGCGGTGTTGTCGGCACCGAGATGGCCGCAAACGGAGCGTTTGGTGACCTGCAGGGCGATGAGTTGCGCAAGGCCGCCGGGGCAGCCGGTCAGGCCAGCATTGCGTCAATTACCAAGACGGCCGGCCTGATCGCAGCCCCGACCGTCCCCCTGCTCGGCGCAATGCTCGACCGGGGCGGGCGGCGCAAGCCCCTGCTGATTATCCTGCTCGGCATCATCGCGACCATGTCCTGGCTGCTCTGGTATGTTGAGCCTGATGGCTCTGGCCTGTCGGTCTCTGCGGCCATGACCGTGCTGGTCATCGCCTATGTCAGCTACACCTATTCGGAGGTGACCCATAATGCCATGCTCAACGCCAATGGCCGCCCTTCGGCCTTGCCGATGATATCAGGCCTGGGCCTGTCCCTTGGCAATCTTGCGGCCATGCTGCTTCTGCTCTGCCTGGTCCTGGCTTTCGCGTTTCCGGCCCTGACAGGCTGGCCGTTCAGCGAGCCATTGTTCGGGATTGATGTCTCTCGCAGCGAACACCTGCGCCTGGCCGGGCCGATCTGTGCGATCTGGCTCATCGTCTTTTCCATCCCCTTCTTCATGTATTCAGAAGATGGCGGCACGCGCGGGGCGAACTGGCTGCTGGCCCTGAAAAAGGGCATGCACTCTCTGGTCACGACCTTCAAACGCGCCTCCGATAACAAGGAAATCCTGAAATATCTCGGCGCGCGCATGCTCTATGCTGACGGGATGGCCGCCTTGTTGACCCTCGGCGGCGTCTTCATTGGCCTTTACCTGCAATGGAACGTGGTTGAACTATCGACCTATGCCATTATCGGCTCGCTATTTGCCTTCTTCGGCGGCATCCTGGGCGGCGTGCTGGACAATCGCCTTGGCCCAAAACTGGCTTTGGTCCTGGAAATCAGCGCGATGATCCTGGTGCTCGCCTTCCAGCTCTCGATTACACCCGACACGATCCTGTTCGGTCTGTTCCCATCCTACCAGGTCTGGGATGGCCCGATTTTCAATACGCTGTCAGATCTTGTCTATCTCAGTAGCGCCCTGTTCCTGGCCATCACCGCTACGGCGAGCATTTCCTCCAGCCGGTCCATGCTGGTCCACATGGCCCCGCCTGAGCGGGTTGGAGAATTCTTCGGCCTGTACTCGATCTGTGGGAATGTCACCGTCTGGCTTGGGCCGCTCATGGTCGAAATCTTCACCGTCATGTCCGGCAGTCAGCGCGTCGGCATGTCCGCCATCGGGCTGCTCTTCTTCCTTGGATTGATGGTCTTGCTGACGGTTAACGCCAAGCGCCCAGGCGCGACCTAGCCACCAGCAAATTGGGTGCAGGCATAGGATGGTTCATCCGGTGTGCGATTGACGAAGTCGACCTTGCGCGGACGCAGATAGAACGAATCCTTCAGCGTCTTCGATGTGGTGAAGAAATATCCGAGGTCGGAATTATAATCATACTCGATCTCAGCGAAGATCAGTGACCCGCCAGCGGGCATCAGGTTCGCGGGGATCGTCACAGCATCACCAGCGGCATAGGGCGCGAGGCTACAGCCATCGCTCCAGGCAACGCGCGCTGTGCCTTCGTCATCCGTCAGGCTGGTAATGCGCATCCGGGCCTTGGTGATGTCATTCGGCTGGAAAATCATCCGTGTCGCCTGGAAAATATCGTCCAGGTCATCGTTGGAAACCTCGGTTGCCCGCGCCGTCAGGTCGCCCAGGGTGGCGGTTGAGGTTGTCACCTTGCGGTCGAGCACCATCATCAACGACAGTTCGATGCAAGCAAAGTAGATCAACATCATCACAGGGGCGATCAGCGCAAACTCCACCGCCGAAATGCCGTCCCTGGCGCGGATGAAACCGCGAATATTGCGCCAGTGCATCTGATTCAGTTTGATCATCATGGCCTAGGCTCCGAACGGCTCGTTGCGGAAAGCAACCGTGGCCTGCAACAGGCGGCGGCCACCACTCATATTGGCCAATGGCGCACTCATCACCGGGGTAATCAGATCCCACTCATAGAACACACGCACGACGACAATGTCATTGGCGCCGCCCGGGCTGAAACTGAATCCGGAATCATCCAGGTTGCCATCGGCGTCCAGAACCGGCGGGTTGTTGGTGGCCCCGAAGCTGCTGAATGTCTTGACGTCAAAGCGCAGCTTGGAATTGCAGTCGAGCAGCTCGAACATCTCATCACAGACCGCCTGCTTGAACGCCACCTGGCCGAAACCGTTCTGCTGAAGCTCACCGGTACGGATCCCGCGAGCGGCCTCATTGACGCCATGCTCTAGAATGGCGGCCATGATGAACAGGACACAAACCTCCAGAAGGCCGAAAATCAGGAAGAAGAAGGGCATCGCGATCAGCGCGAACTCGACCGCGGCCAGGCCGCGATTGTCCTTCGACCAGGCCCGGAATCGAGCCAGCCATCGCGGCGCCATCATGCCTGGAACTGTAAGTGTCATATCGTCCCTCACCGGTCAGCCTTGTCGGGCTATCCCGCTTGATAGCAAAACAGGCTTTCGGGATGATTGAATCGATTGATGAAATTTGATCGAATTCGGTTTGCGACAGCACGGGGCCTTTACCTCGACACATTCGCGCGCCACATGCTTGTGCAGTTCGGCAAAGTCAGGAGCCTGAGGTGACCCACAACCCGATCCGTCCATGGCGCAATATCGAGCGGCGGACCTCACGCCAGATCAAGGTCGGCAATGTTCTCGTTGGTGGCGACGCCCCGATCAGCGTTCAGACCATGACCAATACGCCAACCCCGGATGTTGAGGCGACGCTGGGACAGATCCGACGTGCGGCCGAGGCCGGGGCCGATATCGTGCGCGTATCCTGCCCGGATGAAGCTTCAACCGCGGCCCTCAAGGCAATCGCCGCCGGGTCGCCGGTCCCGCTGGTGGCCGATATTCATTTTCACTACAAGCGCGGGATTGAGGCGGCAGAGGCTGGCGCGGCCTGTCTGCGCATCAACCCGGGTAATATCGGCAGCCCGGAACGGGTCAAAGAAGTGGTCAGCGCGGCTCGCAACAATGGCTGCTCCATCCGCATCGGCGTCAATGGCGGCTCGCTGGAACGCCACCTCCTGGAAAAATATGGCGAACCCTGCCCGGATGCGATGGTCGAAAGCGCCCTCGACCATGCCCGTATCCTCGATGATCTCGGCTTTCATGACTACAAGATCAGCGTCAAGGCCTCCGATATGTTCCTGACTGTGGCGGCTTACCAGCTCCTGTCGGAAGCGACGGACGCCCCGTTGCACCTGGGCATTACCGAGGCTGGCGGCCAGCGCATCGGTACGGTGAAATCCTCGATCGGCATGGGCAGCCTGCTCTGGGCCGGGATTGGTGACACGATCCGCGTCTCACTGTCGGCTGACCCTGTTGAAGAGGTCAAGGTCGGCTTCGACATGCTCAAATCGCTCGGCCTGCGGACGCGCGGTGTGAACATCGTTTCCTGCCCATCCTGTTCGCGGCAGGGCTTTGACGTCATCTCGACGGTGCAGACGCTGGAACAGCGCCTGGCCCATATCGCCGAACCGATCACGCTGTCCATTATCGGCTGCGTGGTCAACGGGCCGGGCGAAGCGGCGATGACCGATCTCGGCTTTACCGGCGGCGGCAAGGAAAGCGGCATGATGTATGTGTCGGGCCGCCCCGACCACAAATTGTCGAATGCCGACATGATCGACCATATTGTCGAGCAGGTTGAGGCCAAGGCGGCGCGGATGCGGGCGCAGGCCGAAAACGAACTCGCCCACCCGGCATAGGTCGGGCGCGGTGCTCACAGGCTCGTGACTTCACGCACTTAATGATAAACGATATGACGCCTGACGATTCGGCGAGGAGCGCGCATGTTTGTCACCATTTTCAAATGGCTGGTCCGCAGCCTGTCCTTCGTCGCCATCGGCCTCGCCATGGCCTCATGCACAATGCTTGGCCTGAACTATTCGAGCCTGGAAACCCAGAACAAGGACGTCCCCTCGCCCGCATTGCCCGCCGATTTCGATACGGATCATGTCCGCACCGTGCTGGAAACCGAGCTCTACGGACCCTGGCCTGGCAACTTGCCCTTCTCAATGGATCAGGTCCGCATTGTTGACGCGAACTACCTGGATGGGCGCGGCACGCTGGAAGAAGCAATGGTGACCATTGGCACCGGAGAGACGGCACGCACTTTCCCAGTGGTCATCGCCTATCCGGCCATCGCATCGGAACGACCCGTTCCGCTGATCATCAGCCAGACCTTTTCTGACAATTGTTCCGTCTTTCCCAACGATGCCGTAACCGCGCGCGGGGATGAGCTATGCGACGGCTCCAACATGACCGGCTTCGTTGGCTTTCTCGCAACCCAGATATTCGGAACCTACATCGCTGAAGCCCCGGTCGAGCGCTATCTTGATGCCGGGCTCGCCTATGCCAGTTTTTATGGCTCCTCCCTGGTGCCAGACCAGAAAGAAGCCGGCCCTGCCGTGATGCAGGCACTACAGCCCGGCCCTGCACCGACCAGTACGCTGATGGCCTGGGCCTACGGCTTTCATGCAACCGCCAGCCTGTTTGGCGAGGATGACCGTATCCGCGCCGACGCCATCACCGCCATGGGCCATTCGCGCTATGGCAAGTCTGGCCTGATCGCGCTGGCCTGGTCCGACAAGGTTGCCGCCACGCTGGCCCACCAATCCGGGTTTGCCGGGGCCGCGTCCTCTCGTTCGACCACTGGTGAAGGGCTGGAGCGCATGGCCCGAACCTATCCGCATTGGCTGCGCCCCGGCCTGGCTGGCGATCTGGAAAGCGGCTGGCAGCCAACCTATGACCAGCACTACCTGCTTGCCCTGTCCGCCCCCAAGCCGATGTTTCTCGGCAATGCCCGGCGCGATGTCTGGTCCGACCCGAACTCGACCTATCGCATCGCGCAGGCTGCGGATGCGGCCTATGAGGCCGCTGGCGTTGCTGGCCTGGTTGACAAGGGCATGCGCGCCTTTCACCCGCAATCCGAGATTGCTTACTGGCTACGCACCGGCGGCCATAGTGTCATCTCGGAAGATATAGACGTTTTCATCACGTTCACCCTCGCCCATTTCGGTGCCGACCAGGATTGAGTTTTTCCTTTGCCTTTCGGCAAATCCAGATAGTCTCCCGCCAAACAAGATAACCTGGGAGGATAATCTGATGGAAATGGACACACCTGATTTCGGCGCAACGCTGCAAGCGGCCATGGATGGACATATTGGCGACATGACACAATTCCTGACACCGGTTCTGATCCTGGTTTGCTGGACCCTGTTCATGTGGTTGTGGATGTATGCCACGCGCATTCCCGCCATGCAGAAGGCCAAGATCAATCCAGACGATGCCCGCCATCCCGGCACCTATGCCGACGCCATTCCGTCCAATGTCCGGGCCGTGGCCGACAATTACAATCACTTGCACGAGCAGCCGACCATCTTCTACGCGCTGATGGTGTTTGCCGCACTGACCGGCGGCAATAGCAGCCTGATGCTCAACCTCGCCTTTGGGTATGTCGGCCTGCGCGTGTTGCACTCGCTGGTCCAGGTCCTGTCGCCAAAGGTCATGCTGCGTTTCCTGGTCTTCTCGATCTCAACCATTGTCCTGATCGTCATGGCCGTGATGGAAGCCATTCGCGTTTTCGTCTGATCACGGGGTCAGGGCGGCGAATATGAAGCCGCCGCTTCCGTTCTGAAGCGATACCGTATAGAGCCGGGAAATGGCTACGATCCCGCATTCCCGGCTCGAACAGGTTATCGAGCGATATGAAGAAGTTGAAGCGCGCATGGGCGCAACCACGGATGGCGATGAGATCGTCGCCCTGTCGCGCGAACATGCCGAGCTGAAGCCGGTCGCAGAGGCGGCGCGCGAGCTTGTCGCCATGCGCGATGGTCTGGCCGAAGCCGAGGCCATGGCTAATGGCGATGACCCTGACATGGCCGAGCTGGCGCGCGAGGAGGTCGAAGACCTGCGCACCCGCATCCCCGAGGCCGAGGCTGAGATGCAGCTGCTGCTTCTCCCCAAGGATGCTGACGACAAGGCCAATATCGTGCTCGAAATCCGTGCCGGAACCGGCGGGGACGAAGCGGCTATCTTCGCCGGTGACCTGTTTCGCATGTATACCCGCTATGCCTCGCTCCAGGGCTGGAAGATCGATCTGCAGAGCGCCTCTGAGGGCGACGCGGGCGGGTACAAGGAAATCATCGCCAATGTCGAAGGCGACGGCGTGTTCGGCCGGCTGAAATGGGAATCCGGGGTTCATCGGGTCCAGCGTGTCCCGGCCACGGAGACACAGGGGCGCATTCATACTTCGGCCGCTTCTGTCGCGGTTTTGCCAGCCCCGGAAAATGTCGAGATCGAAATTCGCCAAGAGGATATTCGCATCGACACCATGCGCGCGTCTGGCTCCGGCGGTCAGCACGTCAACACGACCGACTCAGCGGTGCGCATCACCCACCTGCCAACCGGCATCATGGCCACGAGTTCGGAAAAATCCCAGCACGTGAACCGTGAAAAGGCCATGCAGCAACTGAAAATCCGCCTCTATGAGCGCGAGAAACAGGCGCGCGACGCTGAACGCGCCGAAGCGCGTGCCTCACAGGTTGGTTCCGGTGACCGGTCGGAAAAGATCCGCACCTATAATTACCCGGAAAACCGCGTCACCGACCACCGGATCGGCCTGACCCTGTATTCGCTGGACAAGATCATTGCCGGGGACAAGCTCGACGAGGTTGTTGATGCCCTGATGACAGAAGACCAGGCCCGCCGCCTTGCGGCTATGGAACATGACGCCTGATCCGGCCAGCCATGGCGACACGCTTAGGGCTGGAACGCTGCGCCTGCGTGAAGCCGGGTTTGAATATGCCCGCGAAGATGCCCGTGCCCTCCTCGTCTGGGCTTGTGACTGTTCGACGATTGACCTTATCAGCCGCGAGCATGAGCCGATCCCTTCAGAAGCCGCCAGGCGCTACCATGCGGCGATCGACCAGCGCGCCGGGGGCAGGCCCCTGCAACACATTGTCGGCCATGCCTTGTTCTATGGCCTGCGTCTGAAATCCGATGCCCGGGCGCTGGTGCCGCGCAGCGACAGCGAATGCGTGGTCGAACTGGCCCTCGAATACCTCCCGCATGGGGCATCCTGTCGGATTGCCGACCTTGGCACCGGCACCGGTGCCCTTCTGGCCGCCTTACTCACCGCCCGCCCCGACACATCCGGCACCGCCGTCGAGGCCAGCGATGATGCCTGCGCCCTGGCGCGGGAGAATTTCGCCCAGCTTGGGCTGCAGGCGCGGGCAGACCTGTTCAACGGCGCCTGGGGCGAATGGCATGGCTGGGGCAAGTGTGACCTGATCATCTCCAACCCACCCTATATCGCAAGCGGGGATATCCCCGACCTGGCCGAGGATGTGCGCGCGCACGATCCACTTTCAGCGCTTGATGGTGGCCCAGATGGGCTTGACGCCTATCGCGATCTCCTGGCTCACGCGGCACAGATGCAGCCTGGGGCCTTCCTGGTGCTCGAGATCGGCCATGACCAGAAAACGGCCGTCTGCCAGCTCCTGGAAGCAGCTGGATTTGGCCAGATCGAGACCCGCCGTGACCTTGGCGGACATGATCGCGTTGTTTCGGGGAAACGAATTTGAAACCGGATGTGTCAGAAAATACTTGGCGAATCCAAATCCACACGCTATCTGGAAGACAAGGCAGGCGACAGTAGATGTCCCCCTTCAAACTTGCGCGACAGCACGAATTGTAACGAGGAAGCCACCGCGCGCGAACCGTCTGGATAATCCGGGCCAACAGAATCAGGAAGATTGCCTATGGCAATGCAGCAACGCAAACGCCGTCGCCGCTCAGGTGGTAACAATAATAATTCATCCAACCCGAACAAGCACTTTGAGAGCAATGGCCCTGACGTGCGTATCCGCGGGTCTGCTGCACAAATTCTCGAGAAATACCTTCAATACGCCCGCGACGCCCAAACCTCCGGCGACCGGATCAAGGCCGAAGCGCTCTACCAGCATGCCGAACACTATGCCCGCATCGTTGCCACCGTGACCAAAGAGCAGGAAAAGCAGCGTGCCGAGCGCGAGGCCCGCGATGCGGCAAAAGCCGAAGAACGCGCCGCGCGTGAAGCTGAAGCCCGCGCCAACCAGGATGACGATGGCGAAGCGGATGACGCATCAGACGCAGCCGAAACAGCTGCCCCCACAGAGGACACCAGCAGCGACGCCCCGAAACGCCGTCGCCGCCCGCGTGCTGAAAGTGCTGACGAGGCTGGTTCAACCAAACCTGAAAGCAGTGACGAAGCCCCCAAGCGTCGCCGCCGGACCACTTACAAGCCGAAAGAAGATGCCCCGGAAGAGGACGGCGTGATGAAAACGCTCGCCCGCGGTGCAGACCCGTTCGAGAAGGCCGAAGAAGGCGCCTGACCGGTCGGGAAGGCCTTGGCGACCCACGACACGGGAAACATCACTCATGACCTATACGCTGATCTACTATGGCAGCTGCTCGAACTGCCGCAATGGCCTGGCCCTGCTGCGTGAAGCCGGGGTTGAGCCGGTGCTGCGCGAATACATGAAAGACCAGCTCAGCGTTGATGAACTGAAGGATATTGCGGCCAAAATGGGCAATGTCTCGCCGCGGGCCTTCCTGCGTGACAAGACAGCCAGAGAGGCTGGCCTCAGCGAAACCGCGTCCGATGAAGACGTGTTCGCGGCCATGGCTGACAATCCGAAATTGATCCAGCGCCCGATTGGCATCAAGGGCGACAAGGCGGTACTCGGCCGCCCGAATGACGCCCTGCTTACCCTGCTCTAGGGAAGATCGTCACAAGCACTGAAAAAAAGCGGTGATTGATGAAATTTCATCGATCTGTGCAACCGCGTCGAAACCCAGATTCTGCATAAAGCCTGTACTGGCTCAACCAAGGATCTGGCCATGATCGTGCTTCAATTGCTCGCCGCCGTATTTCTGTTCCTGTCTGCTGCCCTGTTCTTCGGGCCGCAATTGGTGATCTATGGTCCGCAAGCCTTGCCGGGCCTGTTCCGCCAGCGCCAGGCGCGTTTTGTCGGTGGTTTCCTCGCCACGGTCTGCGTCTTTGCCGTGACTGCCCCACATTTTGCCGATGCTGTCATTGGCGGCGGCGTCCATATGGGCCAGGTCGCGGGCGGCGTCAGCCAGCTCGGTCAGGGCGTCATTTAGTCTGACCGCCTCTTTCTGCCCTTGACGTTTCAGGGCCTGCCGCATTTCTAGCGGCATGACCAAATCATTCTCTGGATACTATTTCGAAGACTTCCATGTCGGCATGGACCTTCCGCACGCCACCCCGCTGACGGTCAGCGTGGGCGATGTCAGCCTGTACCGCGCCCTGACCGGCAGCCGGTTTGCCCCATACTCTTCGGCCAGTTTCGCCCAGAACATCGGCCATGAGCGCCTGCCGATCGACCCGGTGCTGGCCTTCCATGTCGTGTTCGGCAAGACGGTTCCGGATATTTCCCTGAATGCGGTTGCCAATCTCGGCTATGCCGATGGGCGCTTCCTGCAACCGGTCTATCCGGGCGATACGCTGCGCGCGACTTCGCAGGTCATCGGTGTGAAGGAAAACTCCAACGGCAAGACTGGCGTGGTCTATGTCCGCACTGAAGGCTTCAACCAGCATGACGAGAAAGTGCTGTCCTATGTCCGCTGGGTCATGGTCAACAAGGGCAGGCTGGATGCCCCAGCACCGGAAACCGTCATCCCCGCCCTGCCAGATGCGGTCGATCCTGCTACTTTTGCCTTCTCCCGCGACTATTCAGCCTGGAACGACATACTGGCCGGGGCCCCGCACCGGTTCGAGGATTACCAGGTCGGCGAGAAGATCAACCATGTTGACGGCATGACGGTCGAGGAGGCCGAGCATCAGATCGCCACGCGCCTCTACCAGAACACGGCCAAGGTGCATTTCGATGCCCACGCCCAGAAGGATAGCCGCTTCGGCAAACGTCTGATCTATGGCGGCGTGGTCATTTCCATCGCCCGGGCACTGAGCTTCAACGGCCTGGCCAATGCCGCCGAAATGGACCCGGCT